>JAEWKL010000806.1 GCA_023386115.1 Pseudomonadota bacterium | reverse complement strand
CAGCGACCGGTCCGCGGGAGCGGCCGGCGCCGATGGGTGGTCGTATAGGCCCCGCATTGTGCCCCGTCAACTCCTTTGTGAAGCTCCCGCGACAGACGCCGCCCTCTCCCGATCCCCTCCCCTGCCGATTTCAGGCAGCGGCGCAGCAATTGCGGGCAGCCGCAGCGGCGCAGCGGCTCCCAGAGACGGCTTCCGGCACGCCGGTCCCGGCCGTCATGGCGGCTTCGAGCGCCCGGCGGGCGGCCGTGAGATCCTCGAGGCCGAGGATTCCAGCCATCGCCGCGATGACGCGTGCCTCGTGCGCCAGGGTCGCGAGATCGGCCTGCGGTGCGAAGGCGGTGGCGAGCTGCCCCATCAGCCAGTCGCGCAGACGGCCGAGCTCCGTCTCGCCGATCAGTCCCGTGAACGCTCCGCGGCCCCGGAGTGACGCGGAGCGTGATAAGTCTGTAGAGGAAGTGAAACAGGCTCTCAACCACAGCCCCAAATAGCGTTATAGAGCGAAGTCAAACCATTTCGATCAATATGAAATCTTTCAACGAGTCCGCCGAACACGCTTGAGGCAAAGACTGAGTGCCTGCTTGACTCGCTCGAAAGTCGTCCCACCCTTCGTGTCGTTCGGGGGTCGCGCAGCGAAATCCGGAATGACCCGGAGCGTGTTCATCCTGGAGCAGACACTCAAGCAGGCGCTGGAGGCAGAACGGAAGCGGCCGAGGTCGGGGCTCATCGGTCACCGGAAGGCGCACTCGCGACGAGTGGCTTCACCGCCCCATGGGGCCGCCTCCGCCCCGTCATTCGCAAGGATGCCGCTACGCCTCGGCCCGAACGGGTGCCGGGGCGATCGTCGCGGCCCGTCTCATGGGTGGCGTCATACCTCCCTCCGTCGGTCTCGCCCTCCCCACCGGGAGCGGGGGGGCTGAGGCGGAGGGTGATCCCGCCCGCCCCCGCCGTCAAGCGATTATGGAACCGTCGCCGGGGCGTCGGCGCCGAGGCGGGCGGGCTTGGTACGGATGTCCATGGCGTTGCCGCGCCAGACGATGTCGCGGGCGACCCAGGCGGCGAGCCAGATCGGGATGAACAGGAGGTCGCGGGCGAGGCAGGCGAGCGGCCAGCGCCAGGAGCGCGGCCAGCCGTTGCGGGCGGCGAGCCGCCACTCGGCGCCGTACCAGGCGGCAGCCGTCCCGAGCATCGCCGCGACACCCGCTAGGCCCCCGCCGGCGGCCGGGAAGGCTGCCAGCATCGGGATCACCGCCCCGGTGCCGATCTCGGGGGCGAAGAACAGCGGGAAGGTGACGCGGCGCAGGCGCGCCCAGCGCAGCTGGCGCGACCACACCTCGGCGGCGCGGCGCGGCCCGAGGGGCTGGGCGAAGGGCGAGGCGACGAGGTGGACCTTGCGCCCCATCGCCCGCACCAGCTTGGTGGCGGCGGCGTCCTCGGCGATCTCGGCGCCGAGCGCCCGGATGCCGCCTTTCGCCTCCAGCAGCGGGCGGTACCAGAGCATGCTCTTGCCTTGCGCGAAGCCGAGGCTCAGGGCCTCGCCGACATATTGCCAGCGCGCCTGCAGGGTGTTGAGGAAGGCGCACTCGACCTCGGCCCAGAAGCTGCCTGGCCGCGTGCCGACCGGCGTCGAGCAGACGAGGCCGGTGCTCGGCCGCCAGGCGGCGCGCAGGCGCTGGATGTAGTCCGGCGGCATCAGCACGTTCGAATCGGCCAGGATGACCCAGTCGTGGCGCGCCTCGTCCCAGCCGCGAATGCAGTTGTTGAGCTTCGGGTTGTCGCTCACCCGCTCGTCGCCGACGATCAGCCGCGCGGGCACGTGCCGGTTCGCGGCGATCAGCCGCTCGACCAGCGGCACGATCGGGTCGGTGGCGCGGGCGACGCAGAAGATCAACTCGTAGCGCGGGTAGGCGAGGCGGAACCCTGAGCCCAGCGTCTCCTCGCTGTAGGTCTCCAGGCCGCAGACCGGCCGCACCACCGTCACCGGGGCTTCCTCGAGCCCGGACGAGGCCGGATCGCGCCGGCCGAGGCGGCGAAGCGCGATCGCGAGGCTCGCGAGGTTGATCACCGTGAGGGCGAGGCAGATGATGGCGGCGATGCCGGTACCGGTCATGCGGATCCTCCCGGGCCGGTGCCGACCCGCGCCCTGTCTTCCCCTCAAACAGACGGGCTGTTGCAACCGTATGACGGTGGCGCAGCCTCGAGCCCCGGTGTTCCCCTCCGGCACCACCCTGGCCCCGGCCTCCGGCCCAGCCAGATCTTTCGCGAAACCGACAACCGACGAGCCCGGCATGCCTCTGCCCTCCCACGCGCCGACCCCCGATCCCCGCCCGACCCTCCAGGCCCCCGACGACGATCCCCATCTCTGGCTCGAGGAGATCGATGGGGAGCGGGCGCTCGCCTGGGTCGAGGCGCAGAACGCCGACACGCTCGCCGCTTACGCCGATGGCCGCACCGCTGCCGACCGCGACGGCCTGAAGGCCGCCCTCGACCGGCCGGACAAGATTCCGGGCGTCACCCGGCGCGGCGGCCTCCTCTACAACCTGTGGCAGGATGCCGAGCATCCCCGCGGCCTGTGGCGGCGCACGACGGAAGCCGAGTACCGCAAGCCCGACACGGCCTGGGACGTGCTCCTCGACCTCGATGCGCTCGCCCGCGACGAGGGCGAGGACTGGGTGTGGAGCGGCGCCGCAAGCCTGCCGGGCAGCCACGCCCGCGCCCTGATCCAGCTCTCCCGCGGCGGCGGCGACGCGACCGTGGTGCGCGAGTTCGATCTGCCTGAGCGCCGCTTCGTCGCGGGCGGCTTCGCGCTGCCGGAAGCCAAGAGCATCCCGGTCTGGCTCGATCCCGACACGCTGCTGCTCGCCAGTCCCCTCGGTGGCCCGGAGCACGCGACGCCCGCAGGCTATGCCCGCACCGTGCGGCTGTGGCGGCGCGGCACCGACCCGCTGAGCGCCCCGGTGATCTTCTCCGCCGGCCCCACCAGCATGGTCGCCTACGGCTACCCGGACCGGGAGGCGGCGCCTGAGCGCCTGGTCTTCGTCGAGCGCACCGGCTTCTTCGACGGCACGATCGACCTCGGCGACCGCTCCGGGCCGAAGACCCGCCTCGACATCCCCACCGATGCCGACGCCCATTGGCATCGCGGCTCCCTCGCCATCCGCACCCGCACGCCGTGGGAGGTGGGCGGCACGACCCACCCGGCCGACAGCGTGCTCGGCATCGGGCTCGACGCCTTCCTGGCCGGAGACAGGGATGTCCAGGTCCTGTTCTCCCCTGGCCCGCGCCGGGCGTTGCAGGGCTTCTTCTGGACCGGCGGCCACCTGGTCATCTCGGTCCTCGACGACCTGAAGGCGGTGTTTCCGGTCTTCACCCCCGCGGCGGGCGGGTGGGCGGAGAGCCGCGTCGCCGGCCTGCCGGAGCTCGGCGTCGTCAGCGTGTGGTCGATGGACGGCGAGGAGGAGGAGTCGAACGGCGACCTCCTGGTGGCGGCCAACGACCCCGTCACGCCCTCGACCCTGCTGACCACGCGGCCCGGCCTCGCCGCTCCGACGGTCCTGAAGCAGGCCCCTGCCCTGTTCGAGGCCGACGGCCTGGTGGTGACCCGGCACGAAGCGGTGTCGAGCGACGGCGAGCGCATCCCCTACGTCCAGGCCGGCCCTCCGGCGGAGACCGGCGAGGCTCCGGTGCACCTCTCCGGCTATGGCGGCTTCCAGGTGACGAACCTCGCCGGCTATTCGGCGGTGCTCGGCCGGCTCTGGCTCGCGAAGGGCGGCACCCGGGTAGTGGCCAATCTCCGCGGCGGCGGCGAGTTCGGCACCCGCTGGCACGAGGCCGGACGGCGCGAGGGCAAGGCCCTCACCCACGACGATTTCGCGGCCGTCGCCGCCGACCTGGTGCGCCGCGGCGTGACGCGGCCCGGCCGCATCGCGGCCGAGGGCGGCTCGAATGGCGGGCTCCTCATCGCCAACATGCTGACGCGCTACCCGGAGCGCTTCGGCGCGCTGTTCTGCACCGTGCCGCTGATCGACATGCGGCGCTACACCAAGCTGCTCGCCGGGGCGAGCTGGATCGCCGAGTACGGCGACCCGGATCAGCCGGAGGACTGGGCCTTCCTCCAGCACATCTCCGCCTACCACGTGGCGGAGGCCGGCAAGCCCTACCCGCCGATCCTGATCGCCACGACGCGGCGCGACGACCGGGTGCATCCGGGCCATGCCCGCAAGATGGCGGCGAAGCTCCAGGCCCTCGGCTACCCCGCCCGCTTCTACGAGCCCGAGGCCGGCGGCCATTCCCACGGCAAGAACAGCGCCGAGACCGCCGCCTTCGCGGCCCTCGGTGCCGCTTTCCTGCGCCGGGCGATCGGCTGGGAGCCGGAGGTGGCCGGGACCTGATGGTTTCTGCGCCGTAAATCCCGAGACGACCCGGGAACTCGAGCGCGGCGCGCACGTCATTCCGGTGCCCGAGCGTGGCAACTCGCCTCTGCGTCCTGCCGGATACAAGGATTTTTCACGATGCGCGCCGCAGCTTCTCTCCTCGTCACCCTCTGCGTGGCAGGGGCCAGTGTCGGGGCCAACGAGGCGCGGGCCGGGATCCTGATCCGGGTCGACAAGACGACCCAGCGCATGACCGTGACCCGGGACGGGCAGACGCTCTACGACTGGCCGGTCTCCACCGGCATGACCGGCTACAGCACGCCGCGGGGCGCCTTCTCGCCCTCGCGCATGGTGGTCGATTACCGCTCGCGCGAGTGGGACGACGCGCCGATGCCGCATGCGATCTTCTTCACCGGCCGCGGCCACGCCATCCACGGCAGCAGCCATACGGGCCGCCTCGGCACCCCGGCTTCGCACGGTTGCGTGCGGCTCGCCCCGGGCAGGGCCGCGACCCTCTACGCCCTCGTCAAGGCGGCGGGCATGGGCAACACGAGGGTGGTGATCGGCGGCGACGAGACCGCCATCGCCGGCCGGGCGACGCCGCGCCGGGAGGCCAGGATGCGTCGGGAGCGCCTCGTCGAGGATGGTGTCGTGCAGGCCCCCCGCGTCGCGCGGCGCGGGGGCCCCGGGGC
>JAEWKL010000227.1 GCA_023386115.1 Pseudomonadota bacterium | reverse complement strand
CATCGACCTGATCGTCACGAACGGCGCCTGCACGGGCGTGGTCTGCTGGAAGCTGGACGACGGCACCATCCATGTCTTCAACGCCAAGATGGTGGTGCTGGCCACCGGCGGCTATGGCCGGGCCTATTTCAGCGCGACCAGCGCCCACACCTGCACCGGCGACGGCGGCGGCATGGTGGCGCGCGCCGGCCTGCCCCTGCAGGACATGGAATTCGTGCAGTTCCACCCGACCGGCATCTACGGCTCGGGCTGCCTGATCACGGAAGGCGCGCGCGGCGAGGGCGGCTACCTCACCAATTCCGAGGGTGAGCGCTTCATGGAGCGCTACGCTCCGTCCGCCAAGGACCTCGCCTCGCGCGACGTGGTCTCCCGCTCCATGACCATGGAGATCCGCGCCGGCCGCGGCGTCGGCAAGAACAAGGACCACATCTTCCTCCACCTCGACCACCTCGACCCGAAGATCCTGCACGAGCGCCTGCCCGGCATCTCGGAGAGCGCGAAGATCTTCGCCGGCGTCGACGTGACCAAGGAGCCGATCCCGGTCATCCCGACCGTCCACTACAACATGGGCGGCATCCCGACGAACTATCACGGCGAGGTGCTGACCCTGAAGGACGGCAACCCCGACCACGTGGTGCCGGGCCTGATGGCGATCGGCGAGGCGGCCTGCGTCTCGGTCCACGGCGCCAACCGGCTGGGCTCGAACTCGCTCATCGACCTCGTGGTGTTCGGCCGCGCCGCCGGCCTGCGCTGCGCCGAGACGGTGGAGAAGGGCGGCCGCCTGCCGGAGCTGCCGAAGGATTCCGCCGACAAGGCGCTCGGCCGCCTCGACCGCTTCCGCTACGCCAATGGCGGCACGCCGACGGCCGAGCTGCGTCTCGAGATGCAGAAGACGATGCAGAACAACTGCGCGGTGTTCCGCACCGGCGAGGTGCTGGAGGAAGGCAAGGGCCTGATCCACAAGGTCTGGGCCGGCGCCGAGGACGTGAAGGTGACGGACCGCTCGCTGGTCTGGAACACCGACCTCCTGGAGACCCTGGAATTCGACAACCTGATCGGCCAGGCCGTCGTCACCATGGAATCCGCCGCCAACCGCACCGAGTCCCGCGGGGCGCATGCCCGCGAGGACTTCCCGGACCGCGACGACAAGCAGTGGATGAAGCACACGCTGGCCTGGCTCGACCCCGACGCCCGCAAGGTCGCGATCGATTATCGGCCGGTCCATACCTACACGATGTCGAACGACATCGCGTATATCGAGCCGAAGGCGCGCGTGTACTGAGGCGCGCCGGCCGGAACGACGGAAGGCTCCCGCCGCCGCATCCCGGGGATGCGTGCGGCGGCGCATAGGAGATCTCGACGGTGCTGAAACTCTGGCGGCGCGCAGTCACCCGGCCGCTCGCGGCTCCGGCCGTAATCCGTGACTGGCACGACATCGTGATCGGTCGGCAGATCGAGGTCGATGCGCGCGCCGAGGCCGCCCGAGCCACCAACCCCCTGGCGGCTGCCTATTACGGGCATTCCGACCGGATGGCTCACAAGTGGCACCATTACCTGGAGATCTACGACCGGCATCTCGGACGTTTCCGGAACACGCCGGTCCGGTTCCTCGAACTCGGCGTCTTCCAGGGTGGATCGCTGCAGGTGTGGCGCCGCTACCTCGGGGAGCAGGCGCAAGTCCACGGCCTCGACATCAATCCCGCCTGTGCGGCGATCGACGATCCGGACCTGCGCGTCCATATCGGCGACCAGACCGATCAGGCCCTGCTCGATCGGATCGTCGGTGAGATGGGCGGCCTCGATATCGTCATCGACGATGCGAGCCACTTCAGCCCACACCAGATCGCGACCTTCGAGTACCTGTATCCGCGCCTGTCCGAGAACGGGATCTACATCGTCGAGGATGCCCACGCCTCGTATTGGCCTGATCTCGGCGGCGGCCTGCGCCGGCCCGGCACCTTCATGGAATACGCCAAGCATCTGCTCGACAAGCTGCATGCCGAATACATCGTCGAGGACGATCCTGAGGCCGCCGATGCGAGCTTTGCCGCCGTGACGCACGGCATCTCCTTCCACGACAGTATCGTGGTGTTCGAGAAGCGCCGTAAGACCACGGCGACGCATTGCACTGTCGGCAGCCGTCGTATCTACTAGATTTTTGGAGCCTCTCACACTCATGGCCCAGTTCAATCTTCCCAAGAACTCCCAGTACACCGAGGGCAAGACCTGGCCGAAGCCGGCCGGGGCCAAGAATGTCCAGGAGTTCCGGATCTATCGCTGGAACCAGGACGACGGCGCCAATCCGCGGATCGACACCTACTACGTCGATCGCGACGATTGCGGTCCGATGGTCCTCGACGCCCTGCTGTGGATCAAGAACAAGGTCGACGCGACCCTGACCTTCCGGCGCTCGTGCCGCGAGGGCATCTGCGGCTCCTGCGCCATGAACATCATGGGGCAGAACACACTCGCCTGCACGCTCGGCATCGATGACTGCCAGTCGGGCCAGATCAAGATCTATCCGCTGCCGCACATGCCGGTGCTGAAGGATCTGGTCCCGGACCTGACCTCGTTCTTCGCCCAGCACGCGGCGATCGAGCCCTGGCTGCAGACCGAGACCCCGTCGCCCGAGAAGGAGTGGCGCCAGACTCCGGAAGACCGTGCGCGGCTCGATGGGCTCTACGAGTGCATCCTGTGCGCCTGCTGCACCACCTCCTGCCCGAGCTACTGGTGGAACGGTGACCGGTTCCTCGGCCCGGCGGCCCTGCTCCAGGCCTATCGCTGGCTGATCGACAGCCGCGACGAGAATACCGGCGAGCGCCTCGACGGGCTGCACGACCCGTTCCGGCTCTATCGCTGCCACACCATCATGAACTGTGCCAACACCTGCCCGAAGGGCCTGAACCCGGCCAAGGCCATCGCCGAGATCAAGAAGATGATGGTGGCGCGCGAGGTCTGATCCTCAGCAAGATCCCCTCCGGTGCGGCCGACTGGGTCCTGTCGGCCACACCCTCTCGAAAAGGCGCCTCCGGGCGCCTTTGTCGTTGGGGAAACCCCTGCACGCGCCCTCGCGGGATCGTATTTGCCGGGCACAACCGATCCTCGAAGAACGGCCGCCGCCGGCCAGGCCGGGTCTCCCAAACCGGGACCGGCTCCTGGGCCGGGACTTGGGCCGGGACCCTTGCAGGACCCTCGATCAGGACCCCTCGATGCCGCGTCAGATCCTCTGCACCGTCGCCGCCCTGGCCCTCGCCGCGAGCGCCGGCGCCTGCTCCTCGTCGCGCTTCGAGTCCGGGCTCAACGCCTCGGCGCGGCCCGCCTCCCGTGCGGCCCGGCCGCTGGCGCCCGAGGAGCCGGATCTCGGCCCCGGCCTGTCCTCCGGCCCGGTG
>JAEWKL010000801.1 GCA_023386115.1 Pseudomonadota bacterium | reverse complement strand
GCGTCGAGCCGGGCGAGCGCCCGGGCGCCGCGCCGCCCCGCGTGCTCCTCGGCCTCCAGCACCAGGAAGGCGGCACCGGAGCCGAGGATGAAGCCGGGGGCGTCGCCGCGCGCGAAGACCGGGCGGTAATCGGGCTTGGAGAGATAGCCGCCCATCTCGTGGATCAGCAGCACGTCGGCCCGCTCGGCATTGTACGAGCCGCCCACCAGCACGATGTCGAGCTGGCCCGCCGCGATGCGCCCTTGAGCGATGCGCAGCGCATCGACGCCGCTCGACTCCTCGCCCATGAAGGTGCGCGAGGCACCCGTGACCCCGTGCACGATGGCGATGTTGCCGGCGAGCAGGTTCGAGAGCTGGGCGAGGAACAGCGTCGGCCGCAGGTCGTTCTGCAGGCGCTCATTGAGGTAGGGACCGGGATCGGCCGCGTCGCGCAGGCCGGTCAGGATCTGGCCGTCGACCGCATAGTCGCGCTCGCCACCGCCCGCCGCCACGACGAGGTGCATGGCCGCCTTGAGGGCCGCATCCGCCTTGGCGCCCGCCGCGTCGAGGGCGAGGCCGGCGGCGTAGACGCCGAGGCGCTGCCACGGCTCCATCTGCCGCTGGTCGGATTTCTTCGGGATCTGCCCGTCGAGGGTCAGGGGCGCGACCGGGTGCACCGAATATGGCGCGAAGGTCTCGGAATCGGTGCGGGGTGCACTCCCGGCCCGATAGGCCGCGAGATGCGCCTCGACGCCCTCGCCAGCGCAGGACACGAGCCCCAGGCCCGTGACGACGACGGTTCGTGTCACGATTCCGCTCCGTCGAGGAGGCCGATGCGGGCGGCGCGCTCGCGCATCGGCGCGTCGAGCCCGTCCGGGAAGGGCATGGTCTTGAACCGCAATTCGGCGTTGCAGAGCGGCTTGCCCTCGGCCCGGATCGCCGCCTTGGTCACGGCATAGCCCGAGCCGTCATGCTCCAGGCTCGCCTCGACCTCCAGCACGACGCCGGGGCCGACGAAGGAACGGAAGCGCGCCTTGTCGACGCCCATCAGGAACGGCATGTGGCTGAACGACGCACGGGCCAGCAGCAAGTAGCCGGAGGCCTGCGCCATCGTCTCGGTGAGGAGCACGCCCGGCACCAGGGGGTGGCCGGGGAAATGCCCTTCGAAGACCGGGCTCGCCATCGGCACCGTGGCGAGCGCCGCGAGGCGCCCGCCTTCGCGGTCGAGGCTCACGACCCGGTCGATCATGTCGAAATATTCGAGGCGCATCCCCGCGGCCGCCTTCAAGCCCGGCTCAGACCTTGGCGGCCTTCTCGGCCACCAGGCCGTCGATGCGCTGGCAGAGGTTCTTCAGCACGAAGTACTGCTCGGCCGGAACCTTGCCCTCGTTGACCTCCTGGGTCCACTGCTCGAGGGGCAGCTTGATGCCGAAGGTCTTGTCGATCTCGAAGGCGATGTCGAGGAAGGCCAGGCTGTCGATGCCCAGATCGTCGATGGCGTGGCTCTCCGGCGTGATCTTCTCGCGCGGGATGTCGGCGACGTCGGCGATGATGGTGGCGACGCGGTCGAAAGTGTCGGACATGGACGTGCAGCCGTCTTCCTGCTGAGGTCTGGCTCGAACGGCGCGACCTCCGGACACCGCCCGCGCCTCGGCCACGAAACCGCCGACCCGAAACGGGTCCGCCGAGCCTTGGCCCGGTCGAGGGGCCCGCATACACGAGGGGGGGCGGGCCGGCAACCGCGCGGCGTTTGCGCAAGGCGTCCCCTGCCCTAGGTCAGGTCGGATGACGCGCCCGCGGAGCGGCGGCTCAGGACGAATCCGGCATGGAACACGTGAAGCCCCCGACCAGCCCAGCCCCGGCAGCGCCACCGACGGCCGCGACCAACACGTCCGCCTTCGCGGGCGCTTTCGCGCGCGCGGCCCTCGTCGTGGCGCTCGGCGCCCTCGGGCTGTGGGTGCTGCATCCGTTCCTGCCGGCTCTGGTCTGGGCGGTGATCCTCGTCATCGCCCTGTGGCCCCTGCGCGAGCGGCTGGTGCGGATCAAGCGGCCGGGCAAGCACAACATCCTGTGGCCGGCCCTCCTCACCCTGGCGGTCGCCCTGGTGATCCTGGTGCCGCTGATCGTCGTCGCCATCCAGGCGGCGCGGGAGGCGCACGACGCGGTCGCGTTCTGGCGCCAGATCGAGGAGCAGGGCTGGCCGGTGCCGGACTTCGTCGCCCGCCTGCCCTACGGCGCCGCCCAGGTCTCGGCCTGGTGGCAGGACAATCTCAGCCACCCGCAGGGCTCGTCCGAGGTGCTCAAGCGCGTCGACCAGTCGATCAACCACTCGTCGCTGGTCGGCTTCGGGCGCACCTTCGGCAGCCAGATCGTCCACCGGGCGGTGTTGTTCGGCTTCACGCTGCTGACCCTGTTCTTCCTGTTCCGCGACGGGCCGGCCCTCGCCACGCAGGGCCTCTCGGCGGCCCGCCGGCTGTTCGGCCCGCGGGGCGAGCGGGTGGCGCGCCAGATGGCGGCCTCGGTCCACGGGACCGTGGACGGGCTGGTGCTGGTCGGCCTCGGCGAGGGCTTCCTGCTCGGCCTGGTCTACTACTTCGCCGGCGTGCCGCATCCGGTGCTGCTCGGCGCCTTCACGGCGCTCGCCGCGATGATCCCGTTCGGGGCTCCCGTGGCCTTCGGCCTCGCCGCCCTGCTCGCCGCCGCGCAGGGCGGCGTCACGGCGGCGATCGTCGTGGCGGTAGCGGGCCTCGTCGTCACCTTCGTGGCCGACCACTTCGTCCGCCCGGTCCTGATCGGCGGCGCCACCCGGCTGCCCTTCCTGTGGGTGCTGCTCGGCATCCTCGGCGGGGTCGAGAGCTTCGGGCTGCTCGGCCTCTTCCTGGGCCCCGCCGTGATGGCGGCCTTGGTGCTGCTGTGGCGGGAGTATACGGCGGGCGACGACCAGCCCGTCGCCTGATTCGCCCTTCCGAAGGACGGCCCTTCCCGATGAGATTCCTGCTCGCCGCGGCCCTGCTCGCCGGCCTGTCCGCCTGTCCCGCCGCCGCGCAGTGGGACGACGACCGCCCGCCCGTCCGGCGCAGCGACGATGGATACGGCCGGCGCGATGCGGACGTCCTGCGCTTCCGCAGCGACGACGATGACGGCCTGCTGGATCGCGACCGGCGCGATCCGGACGAGATCATGCCCCGGCGTCGCGACCGGGATCGCGACATCCGCCGCGACCTTCGCGATCGTCGCGAGGCGGAAGGGGGGCGGGACGACCGGTTCCGGAGGGATCGCGACGACCGCTACGAACCCCCGTCCTACGGTCCGATCATCGTCCCGCCCATCGCGCCCGCGCCCGGCGGCGTCTTCGTCGTCCCGCCGCCGATCCCCGGCGCGCGCTCCCGCTGATCCGCAGAGTCCCGAGGCGTCCCGATGACCGAAGCTCCTCCCCCCCGCGGCGAGCCCGCCCGCCGCCTCGCCGCCCTCGGCCTCGCGCTGCCGCGCGTGCCCGAGCCCCGCGGCGCCTTCCTGCCGTTCTCGCGCATCGGGTCGACCCTGTGGCTCGCCGGGCAGATCTGCGAGTGGGAGGGCGAGGTGCGCTTCACCGGGCCGGTGACCGATATCGCCACCGGCCAGGAGGCGGCACGGATCTGCGCGCTGAACCTGCTGGCGTCCTTGAGCCTCGCCCTCGACGGCGATCTCGACCGGGTGGTCCGCTGTCACCGCCTCGGCGGCTTCGTGCAGGTGAACCAGGGCTGGCCCGACGTGCCGAAGGTGGTCAACGGCGCCTCCGACCTGATGGCGGAGCTGTTCGGCGAGTCCGGGCGCCACGCCCGTACGGCGATCGGGGTCGCCGGCCTGCCGGCCAATGCCAGCGTCGAGGTCGACGGGATCTTCGAGGTCAGGTGACGATCAGCGGGCGTCGCCGCCGGTATGGTAGCCGGCGGCCTGCTCGACCAGGGTCAGGATGTCGAGGGCGCGCCAGGGCTTGGGGATGAAGGTGGCCGACATGCGCAGGTCGCTCGGCTGATCGCCGGCATCGCCGGAGGTGAGCAGCACGTGGACCCGCGGCCAGGTGACGCCGATGATCCGTGCCAGCTCGAAGCCCCCGATCTGGCCCGGAGTCCGCACGTCCGAGAAGACGACGTTCACCTCGTCGCCGCGCTCGCGCAGGATGGCGAGGGCCTTCTCGGCGGTCTCGGCCTCGATGACGCGGAAGCCCGTTTCCTCCAGCAGCGTGGCCGCGAGGAAACGCTCCTCCGGTTCGTCCTCGACGACCAGGATCACGGGCTGGGTCTTCGCGGCGGCGCTGGACTCGGTCATGTGCAGGGAACGAGCTTGCGGCCCAACGGTTGCATAGCTCCCGGGACCCTGTGTTCATCCTTCCCGAGGTGTTGCGGCAATGCAAGGCTCGCCGCAACATCCGGGACGAATCAGGCGACGCCGTGGTTCCGGAACCACGCCAGCATCCGGGTCCAGCCCTCCTCCGCCGGCCCCTTGCGGTAGCTCGGGCGGTAATCGGCGTGGAAGCCGTGCGGCGCCTCCGGGAAGATCACGAGATCGACGGTCTTGCCCGCGGCCTTCGCCGCGTCGCGCGCCGTCTCGACGTCGGCGACCGGGATACCGGTGTCGGCGGCGCCGTAGAGGCCGAGGATCGGTGCGCGGATCTCCGGGATCACGTCGGCGGCGGTCTTCGGCTGGATGGTGGTGCGGGTGCCGCCGAAATTGCCGTACCAGGCGACACCGGCCTTCAGGCCGGCGCTGTGGGCGGCATAGAGCCACACGGTGCGGCCGCCGCGGCACCAGCCGGTGATGCCGAGCTTGGCCTGGTCGCCATTGGCCTCGGCGGCCGCCCAGGCGGCGGTAGCGTCGAGATCGCCCATCACCTGCGCGTCCGGCGTCTTCGACACCACCTCGCGGACGATCTCCTGCACGTCGGTCATCTTCGAGACGTCGCCCTGGCGGGCGAACAGCTCCGGTGCCACCGCGGTGTAGCCGGCCTTGGCGAGCCGCCGGCAGATATCCTTGATGTAGTCGTGGACGCCAAAAATCTCTTCGACCACGAGGACGATCGGGAACGGTCCGGGTCCCTCCGGCATCGCCCGGTAGGCCGGCATCGGGCCGTCGCCGACCGGAATCCGCACCTCGCCGGCGACGATGCCGGCCTCGTCGGTGTGGACGGCCTGGGCCTCGACCCGGGTGGTGGCGAGCGTGAGGCCGGTCATCAGGCTGGTCATCACGAAGCCGCGCCGGGAGAAGGGCGGGATCACCAGGCCGTCGAGCTGTTCGAGATCGTCCGATCCGCTCGCCCGCACGTCGTCGCTCGTCGCCATCCCGTCCCCTCCCGTCCCGGCCGCCTGTTCGCGCCGGCGCGCGATCATGCGTGCGGGCGCCGAGAGGGCAAGCGCCAAGACGTGCCGCCCATGGTCACGATCCGGTCAGGCGCGAGGGGTCGGGCTCAAGGAAAGGGCCGCCCGCTCGCGCGGACGGCCCTCGGGGACCGGCATGTCTGCGGCGGTCACGCCACCGCGGCCTTGCGCGACTTGGCGTTGCTGCGGGCCGGCCAGCCGAGGGCGACCAGCCGGGCCTTGGCGTGCTCGCGCACCTCGTCGCGGACCCCTGGCGGCATCGCGGCCAGCGCCGCCTGCGTCTCGGGGGCGAGCATCAGGTCGGTCACCGCGTTGATCGACTGGGCCTCATCGATGCGGGCGGTCAGGTCCGCTTCCGACGAGGCGGCCTCGGACCGGCCGGACTCCTCCCTGGCGCGCGATGCGTCGGAATCGTTCGCGGCCTCGGTGTCCCGCTCGGCCTCCTCGGCCTCCCGCGGCTCGCGCACCGGCTCGGGCTTGCGCGACTGGTTCGCCGCCACCAGGTCGGGCCGGCTCGCCTTGAACTCGTCGGCCTCGTCCTCGGAATAGAGCAGGCCGTGCAGTCCGGCCAGCTTGAGGATGACCCGGTCCTTGGCCCGCTTCTCCGCCATGGCGAAGACGTAGGCTGCCTGCTTGCCCGAAACGCGGTAATTCACGCCGATCAGGGCCTCGCCGATCGACCACTCAGTGCGGTCGCCGTTCGGGCCCGGCATGTGCCCGGTCACCAGGATCACCGCCTCGTCCCGCTCGGCCCGCACGATCACCGGGGCGTCGAAGCGGATGCGGGCCTGCACGGCGATCCGCTCCAGGGCCTTGTGGTAGATCACGGCCGTGCCCTGCACGCGCCAGACGTTGCCGGCCAGGGGCTCGCCATAGGTGGCGAGGATGTCCGCGATCTGCTTGTCCGTGGTTGCGCTCATCTCGATCGATCTCACCTGCTGACAGCGGCTCCGGACGGGCGGGGGAATCGGCCGGTTCCACATTTGTTCTCTAACACGCCAGAAAGGGATGCGCGAGCGTTTTCGCACTATTGGCGCCAGACGAGACGTTGTCGGATGATGATGTCGTGTCGCACCCTCGCCCCGCTCCGCCACCCTACGCAGACGATCCTCCGACCGGAACGGCCACGCCGTCACGGCGACGATTGGCTCGGCGTTGCCCCGGGCAGGTATGTTCGCTAAATGTTCCTAAAGAGTCACGCGCTTAGAACTTTGGCACGACGGCGCAACGACGCCGGTCCCGGCTCCGGAGCCTCGCATGAACACCCCCGCCCTCCTCGATTCGCCGACGCTGCTCGAACGCCCGGGCCAGCGCCGCAGCGCCGTGCGAAGTGGTCCGCCCCGGCGCGGCACCGCCCTCGCGCCGGCGGTTCCGCGCCCGGCCCTGGTGGCGGATTTCCTCGCCATCGCGGCCCTCGACCCGGCGGTGGAGCGCCTGCGCGCCGCCCCCGCTTCGGTCCGCCTGACGCTCGGCGCCGCGGCCGTCGCGCCCGTCGCCG
>JAEWKL010000796.1 GCA_023386115.1 Pseudomonadota bacterium | reverse complement strand
GGGGGCCGGCCGGGGGGGGGGGCGTTCGCTCATTCGATCGCGAGCGTTACGCTGCCCAGCCCCGGGAACTCTGCCACCATGCGGGTCGGCGCCGTCACGAAATCCGTGCCGGTGCAGGAGCCGGTGGTGACGACCTGGCCGGCCTTGATCCCGCCCAGCGACCGCGCCCCCTCGTTGGCGAGCCAGACCAGCAGGCGCACCGGATCGACCGCCGAGTTGCCGCCGACCTTGTCATGGATGACGTGGCCGTCGAGGGTGAGCCGCACGGGCTGCGTCACCGGGTCGAGGCTGCGCCACTCCGTGAGGCCGGGCCCGAGCACCAGCACCCCGTGATTCTGCTGGTCGGCGCGCTGGCTGTGGGCATCGACGGCACCGAAGGACACGAAACGGGTGTCGGCGATCTCGATCGCCGGATGCATCGTGGCGATCGCGGCCAGCACCGCGTCGCGGTCATAGGGCCCAGCCTCCGGCGGCAGATCGCGGCCGAACCGATAGGCGATCTCGGCCTCCGCCCCGATCACGTGGAACAGCGAGGCCGGCAGGGACTCGGTCTCGAAGATCGTGTCGGCGTGGAGCGCGGCGCGGGCCGGGGTGGCGGTGGCGCTCGGCGCGCCGACCTTCCAGCCGGCGACCGGGCCCAGCACCCGGGCGATCGCGTCCTGCACCGCGTAGGCCTCCGCCTCGCTTCCCGGCCGGGCCCCCTCGGGCAAGGCGTCGAGGCGGGTGCCGGAGCGACGGGCACCGAGGAGCGCCGCCGCCGCGGCGTCGATGTCGAGTGTCATGACGATCCCCTCAATAGCCGAGCGCGCTGCCGTCCTTGCGCGGGTCGGAACCCGCCGCGAGCACCCCGCGCGCCCGGTCGATCCAGATGATCTGGCCGCCGCCGATCGGGCCGGAGGCCGGGATGATGCGGTGGCCCCGCGTCTCGAGGCCGGCGACCAATTCGGGCGAGAAGCCCGGCTCCATCTCGATCCCGCCGCCATAGGCGAAGCTGCGCGGGGCATCGAGCGCCTCCTGCACGTCGAGGCCGCGGTCGAGGATGCCGGTCAGCAACTCGACATGGCCCATCGCCTGGTAATGGCCGCCCATCACGCCGAAGGGCGCCACCGCCGCGCCGTCCCGCATCAGCATGCCCGGAATGATGGTGTGCATCGGGCGCTTGCGCGGCCCGATCGTGTTCGGGTGGCCCGGATCGATGCGGAAGGACAGACCGCGATTGTGCAGCAGCACCCCGCTCTCCGGCGCGGTGATGCCGCTGCCGAAGCCCTGGAAGATCGAGTTGATCAGCGAGAGCGCGTTGCCGTCGCGGTCGACGACGCTGAGATAGACCGTGTCCTTGTGCGCCAGCTCTTGGTTGGGGAGTTCGTGCCAGATCACCGGCTCCTGCGCGCGCGCCATGTCGATGGCGCCGTGGGCGCTCGCCCGCCAGGCCTCGGAGAGCAGGTGCTCCACCGGTACCCGGTTCAGCACCGGATCGGCGAAGAGCGCGTCGCGGTGATGATAGGCCTGCTTGCAGGCCTCGGCGAAGAGGTGGACCCGATCCAGCTCCGACAGGCCGGCGACATCGTGGTGGGTGAGCACGTTGAGCATCATCAGCACCGCGAGGCCCTGGCCGCTCGGAGGGCACTCGTAGACGTCGTAGCCGCGGTAGCGGGTGGTGACCGGGGTGACGATTTCGGGCCCCGCCGACGCGAAGTCGTCCAGCGTGTGCAGGCCGCCGAGATCGCGCAGGCGCGCGACGATGTCCTCGGCCACCGGCCCCTCGTAGAAGCCGCGCGGGCCGTGTTCGGCGATGCGGCGCAGCGTGGCGGCGAGGCGCGGGTGGCGCATGATCGTGCCGACGCCCGGCGCCGTCCCGTCGATCAGGTAGGTTGCGGCGGAGGCCGGATCGCCGGCCACGCGCTCGACGCTGCGCGACCAGTCGAGGGCGACCCGCGGCTGGACCGGATAGCCCTCCTCCGCGTAGCGGATCGCCGGCTGCAAGAGCTCGCCGAGACCGCGGGTCCCGTGATCCTCCAGAAGCTTCGCCCAGGTGGCGACCGCCCCCGGCACCGTGACGGCGTGGGGCGAGGTCGGTGTCAGCGTGATGCCGCGCTCGAGGAACCAGGCATCGTGCGCCGCCGCCGGGCTGCGGCCGGAGCCGTTCAGGGCGATCGGCGTGGTGGCGCCCTTCGGCGCGTACAGGGCGAAGCAATCGCCGCCGATGCCGGTCATCAGGGGATCGACCACGCATTGCACCGCCACTGCGGCGATGCCGGCGTCGACCGCGTTGCCGCCCGCGCGCAGGACCTCGATCGCCGCGAGCGTCGAGAGCGGATGCGATGTCGCGACGGCGGCGTTGGCGGCATAGACGGGCGAGCGCCCGGGCTTCGAGAAATCCCTCACCGTGACGTTTCCTCTTGATGCGTGAACCGGTTGCGCCACCCGATGGCAGGGCCGGCCGCCGATGACGGCGCTGGCCGGCGCTCCGGTGTAGGGGCGGCGTCGATCCTCGTATAGGGTATCGCGGGTGGCGCTTCGGGTGCGCAGGACGCCGGGATGCATCAGGCATACCACTGCGACATGACGCGGGCCCGGCCCCCAAGATCCAGCCCCTCATGCGCCGAGGCTTCGTCCGTGCTATGGAGCGCCCGGCGCGATCCCGGCACGAAGCCGGGGCGGCGCGGCGCGGCTCTTCCGCCGCCCCGAGACGAGGTTCCAGGGCATCGCCATGCAGGCTGAGATCCCGATGCGCCGCGTGACGGCGATTCGCTGCTATCCGTCCGGCGAGCGTGACGATCCCGATCAGCGGGTCCTCAACGTGCTCGAATGCGGTCACGTCGTCAGCTTCGAGGGCGCGAATGCGGTCGCCGCCCTGCTCGCCAAGCGCCAGCTCTGCCTCAAATGCGCCGAGGAGGCCCGGGCCGAGGCGTCGCCCGCGGCTTCACCCCCTGGAGCCTGATCTCAGTACGTCGCCATCGCCTGGGTCATCATCGCGACGAGCTGATCCGGATCGGCGGCGTTCTGGATGCCCGCGACGATCAGCAGGCAGACGCCCAACGCGAAGACCAGGTAGGCCAGGATCGGCGTCAGGATCTCGGCCCAGTTCCGGGCGGCGTGGATGGCGAGGCACCCCGCCGTGAACCCGGCCGCCTCCGCCACGGGAATCAGCTCGACCATCTCTTCGCTCCGCTCCGGCGTCACGTCATGTTGCACCGCAGCATAGCGTGACGCACAGAGCGGGACCACCGACCGGCACGCATCCGCCTCATGCGAGGCCGAGGCTCAGGGCGTAGGGGCCATGATGCCTTTTCGCCGCAACACGTCCAGGACTTGATCGGACAGGGCATCGACGTCGTACACGTCAGTCCGCAGATGGATTTCCGGTGCCGCCGGGGCCTCGTAGGGCGAGGAGATGCCGGTGAAGTTCGGGAGCTGCCCGGCGAGCGCGCGGGCGTAGAGCCCTTTCGGATCGCGCCGCTTGCACAGCTCGAGGGGCGCATCGACGAAGACCTCGAGAAACTCGTCCGCCCTGACACGCTGACGCGCCAGCATCCGCTCGCGCCGGAATGGCGAGATCAGCGAGCAGATCACGATCAGCCCGGCCTCCAGCATCAGCCTGGCGACCTCCGCAGTGCGCCGGACGTTCTCGACCCGGTCGGCATCCGTGAAGCCGAGGTCGTTATTGAGACCGAAGCGCATGTTGTCGCCGTCGAGCAGCATGGTGTGATGGCCACACTGCCACAGCCGCTCCTCGACCCGGTTCGCGACGGTCGACTTGCCGGCGCCGGACAGACCGGTCATCCAGAGGATTGCCGGCTTCTGACCCTTCAACTCGGCTCGCGCCTCCTTCCCGATCGTCGATACAAGTCGGTAAACCGCCGGAGCGGCGGGCTGCGCCGAGGAGGCTGCAGCGGCTGGGTTGTTCATCGAAACAGCGACCTTCGCGATCGAGGCGACCTATCCTACGGCCTAGTTCGTTTGGCGGTTGCGGAGCCGTTCATCCGGAAGTTACAGCCGCCCGTCAAGCGCCAGCCCACATTGCTGTGGGCGTGCCGCCTCACCGGACCTGCACGTCGCTGCAGGATTCCGGCAGGGGAGGGGATCGGGAGAGGGCGGCGTCTGTCGCGGGAGCTTCACAAAGGAGTTGACGGGGCACAATGCGGGGCCTATACGACCACCCATCGGCGCCGGCCGCTCCCGCGGACCGGTCGCTG
>JAEWKL010000163.1 GCA_023386115.1 Pseudomonadota bacterium | reverse complement strand
CGCGGGACGGGGCCCGATCTTTCGTTACTTGATGACCGCGCAGGCGATGCGGGTGCCCGCATTGCCGATCGGCTGGGTGGCGTGGTCGTCCTCGTTGGCGTGGATGATCAGGGCCGAGCCGTCATTGTCCTTCAGGCCGCCGTCGCCGGTGAGCGGCGTGTCGCTCGACACCTCGGCATTCACCGAGCCGTCGGCATTGGCGTAGACGTTCGGCAGGTCGCCCTCGTCAGGTCCGTCCGGGTTCAGCAGGCCGTGCTTGGCGTTGTCGTGATTGACGTGCGCCTTCGACTCCTGGAACTTGTCGGTATCGGCGCAGCTGCCGACCGCGTGGAAGTGGATGCCGTGCCAGCCCGGCGGCAGGCCGCCGGCCTGGATCGTCACCCGCATCACCAGGGTGTTGGCACCGTCCCGGAGCGCGATTTTGCCGATCGTCTCGCCCTTGTTGTTGACGATCGGCGCGTCGTAGGTCGTCGGCGCGGCCTGCTCCGCAGGCTTGTCCTGCGCGAGGGCCGGGGCCGCGAGGCCGAGGGCCAGGGCGCTCGCGAGCACGATATGTCTCATGGGAAGAACTCTCCTCGTGTGCCGCCGTGTAGCTAGGGCGCGCGGCGCCGGCGGGGACGGCCGGGCAAGCCTGAAGCGACGACGAACCGGTCATAGACGATCAAGGATCGAGAGTTGATGACGACGGGCGAGCGCCTGCGGGCCGACCGCCTCCTGGTGGAGGCGGGTCATTTCGAGAGCCGGGCGCGCGCGAAAGGAGCGATCGAGGCCGGGCTGGTGCGGGCGGACGGCGTGGTGGTGCGCCGGGCCTCCGACCTGATCGCCCGCGGTGCCGCCATCGTCGCCGAGGCGCCGCACCCCTACGTCTCCCGCGGCGGGCTGAAGCTCGCCGCCGCCCTCGACGCCTTCGGCCTCGATCCGTCGGGCCGGATTTGCCTCGACATCGGCGCCTCGACCGGCGGCTTCACCGACGTGCTGCTGCGCCGCGGCGCGGCCTTCGTCCACGCCGTCGATGTCGGCCGCTTCCAGCTCCATCCGAGCCTTGCCGGCGATCCTCGCGTTTCGGCGCTCGAGGCGACCGACGCCCGCTCCCTCAGCCCGTTCCCCGAGCCGCCCTCCTTCCTGGTGATCGACGTGAGCTTCATCTCCCTGCGGCTGGTCCTGCCGCCCGTGGTCCCGCTTCTCGCGCCCGGTGCCGTCCTGGCGGCATTGATCAAGCCGCAATTCGAGGCCGGGCGCGCGCATGTCGGCCGCGGCGGGCTGGTGCGGGACGCGGCCGTGCAGGACGAGGTCTGCGCGCGCATCCGGGCGCTGGTCGAGACCCTGGGCTTCACGGTCCGCGGCCTGATCCCGTCGCCGGTCGAGGGCGGCGACGGCAACCGGGAATTCCTGATCGGCGCCGTACGGGAGCTTGGGCGATGAGCGAGACACTGGACATCGTCCGCCTGGGCCTGCGCGGCGACGGCGTGACGGCGGACGGACTCGTCGTGCCGGGCGCCCTGCCGGGCGAGACCGTGCGGGCGGCGCCGGAGGAGGGGACCCGCCCGCCCCGCGCCCGGCTCGACGTGGTGCTGAAGGCCTCGGCCGATCGGATCGCGCCGTTCTGCCCGTATTTCGGCACCTGCGGCGGCTGCGCGATCCAGCACCTCGCACCCGCGCCCTACGCCGCGTGGAAGCGCGACCTCGTCGTCGGGGCTCTGGCGCGGGCCGGGATCGAGGCGCCGGTGGCGCCGCTCCTCGACGCGCACGGCTCGGGCCGTCGCCGCATCACCCTGCACGTGCGCGCCGGCGAGGGCGGGCCTTCCGCGGGCTTCATGGCGGCGCGCAGCCACGCCCTGGTGGCGATCGAACATTGCCCGATCACCGAAGCGGCCCTGCACCGCGCCCCCGAGATCGCCCGACGGGTGAGCCGGCCGCTGGGCGGCGGAGGTGGAAAGCCTCTCGACGTGCAGGTGACCGCGACCGCGGGCGGCCTCGACGTCGATATCCGCGGCCACGGGCCGGCCTCCGACCGGGTGCGGCACGCGCTGGTTCTGCTCGCGGGCGAGCTCGACCTCGCCCGGCTCTCGCTCCACGGCGACGTGCTGATCGTGCGCCGCCCGCCCGAGATCCCGGCCGGCCGCTCCCGGCTGGTGCCGCCGGCCGGCGGCTTCCTCCAGGCGACGGCGGAGGGCGAGGCGACCTTGGCCCGCCTCGTCGTCGAGGGCGTCGGCAAGGCGAAACGCGTCGCCGACCTCTTCTCCGGCGCCGGCGCCTTCTCGCTGGCGCTGGCGGAAGGCCACACCGTCCACGCCGTCGAGGGCGAGGCCGCGGCACTCACCTCCCTCGATCGCGCCTTCCGAGACACGGCGGGCCTGCGCACCATCACGACCGAGCGCCGCGATCTCTTCCGCCGCCCGCTCCTGGCGCCGGAGCTCGACCGCTACGACGCCGTGGTGTTCGACCCGCCCCGGGCCGGCGCCGAGGCGCAGAGCGCGCGGATCGCCGAATCGAAGGTGCCGGTGGTGGTCGGCGTCTCCTGCGACGCCGGCAGCTTCGCGCGCGATGCCGCCCTGCTGGTGCGCGGCGGCTATCGGCTCGAGGCGGTGACCCCGGTCGACCAGTTCCGGCACTCGCCGCATGTCGAGACCGTCGGAGTTTTTCGGCGGCCGGGGAAGAAGCGCTGATCCGTCACGCCTCCGGCGCCGCCGGCACCTGCCCACCCGCCACGGTTCGCCGCGGCTGCAGCAGCAGCGCCAGCAGCCCGGTCCACCCGGTCTGGTGCGCCGCGCCCAGTCCTGCCCCCGTATCACCGTGAAAATACTCGTGGAACGGGACGTGGTCGCGAAAGTGCGGGTCGTCCTGGAACAGGGGATTGTCGCCGAGGACCGGGCGGCGGCCGTCGGGGCCGCGCAGCACCAGGCGGGTGAGGCGGGCGGACAATTCGGCGGCGATCTCCGGCAGGGTGAGATAGGTCTTCGAGTTCGCCGGGCACTCGATCTTGAAGTCCGGCCCGTAGAAGCGGCCGAACTCGGTCAGGGCTTCGACGAGCAGAAAGTTGATCGGCAGCCAGATCGGGCCGCGCCAGTTCGAGTTGCCGCCGAACACCGCGGTGGTCGATTCCGCCGGCTCGTAATCGACCGCGAAGGTCTGTCCGTCCCAGGGGAAGCGGAACGGCGCCGCCTCGTGCGCCTTCGAGACCGAGCGGACGCCGTGGAGGGACAGGAACTCGGTCTCGTCGAGCATCCGGCGCAACAGCGCCTTCATGCGGTGTCGGCGCAGCAGCGAGAGCAGCACGCGGTTGCCGCGGCCCGGCTCCTCCCAGCGCGAGACCTGGGCGGCGAGGTCGGGGCGGTGGGCGAGGATCCAGCGGGCGCGGCGGGCGAAGTCCGGGAAGCGCTGGCCCAGATCCTCGTCCAGCACCTCGACGGCGCAGAGGGGGATCAGTCCGACGAGCGAGCGCACCCGCAAGGGCACCTGGCGGCCGTCGGGCAGGCTGAGCACATCGTAGTAGAACTCGTCCGCCTCGTCCCACAATCCGGTCCCGTTGCCGCCGACATGGGTCATCGCCTCGGCGATGGTCAGGAAATGCTCGAAGAACTTGGTCGCGATGTCCTCGTAGACCGGGTCCTCGACCGCCAGTTCGAGGGCGATACGCATCAGGTTGAGGCTGTACATCGCCATCCAGGCAGTGCCGTCGGCCTGGTCGAGGGTTCCGCCGGTCGGGAGCTTGGCCGAGCGGTCGAAGATGCCGATATTGTCGAGGCCGAGGAAGCCGCCCTGGAAGACGTTGCGGTCGCCGGCATCCTTGCGGTTCACCCACCAGGTGAAGTTCAACATCAGCTTGTGGAAGACGCGCTCGAGGAAGGCGCGGTCGGGCTTGCCCGTCATCGCCTGATCCATGCGGTAGACACGCAGGGCCGCCCAGGCATGGACCGGCGGGTTCACGTCGCCGAAGGCCCATTCATAGGCCGGCAGCTGCCCGTTCGGGTGCATGTACCATTCGCGGGTGAGCAGGATCAGCTGGCCCTTGGCGAAGGCCGGGTCGATCAGCGCGAAGGTCACGCAGTGGAAGGCGAGGTCCCAGGCCGCGTACCAGGGGTATTCCCACTTGTCCGGCATCGAGACGATGTCGGCGTTGCTCAGATGCGTCCAGTCGCTGTCGCGGCCGTGGCGGCGCTCGGCCGGCGGGGCTGGCTGGGCCGGGTCGCCAGCGAGCCAGCGCCGGATGTCGAAATGGTAGAACTGCTTCGACCACAGCATGCCGGCCAGCGCCTGGCGCTGGACCAGTCGGGCATCCGGATCGGTCACGTCGCGCTGGAGCGCGCCATAGAAGTCATCGGCCTCGGCGAGGCGCCGCGCCATCAGGGCGTCGAAGGCGGCCGGGTCGCGGTCATCCGAGGCCGCGGCGGGGCTCAGGCGGAAGCGCAATACCGCGACGCCGCCCGCCGGCACGGCGATCTTCGTCCAGGCGGCGCATTTGGTGCCCTCGGCCAGCGGGTTCACCGCCTCTAGCCTGCCCTCGACCACGCGATCGTTGATCGCGTCCTTCGGGTGGGCGGGGCCGGATGTGCCGAAGAGGCGCCGGGCATTGGTCTCGTTCTCGCAGAACAGGAACTCGGCCGGTTGCAGGGCCGAGAAGCGCATCGGCGGTAGGCTCCGGCGCGTCGCCGCGACGGCACCGGTCTCGGTCAGGCGCAGGAGCGGGCGCGGATGCTCCGGTTCCCAGGATTCGTGCCCCCACGACCAGGTGTTGCGCGACCAGAGCTGCGGCAGGACGTGGAGGTCCGCCGGTTCCGGGCCCCGGTTGACGATCGTGACCCGCATCAGCACGTCGTCGGGCGCGGCCTTGGCGTATTCCACCGTCACGTCGTGGTAGCGCCCGCCCTCGAACACGCCCGTCTCGGCGATCTCGTATTCCGGCAGGTTCTGCCCCTTGCGGCGGCCGTTCTCGGCGACGAGGTCGGCGTAGGGGAAGGCCGCGTGCGGGTACTTGTAGAGCATCCGCATGTACGAATGCGTCGGGGTGGCGTCGAGATACCACCACAGCTCCTTGACGTCCTCGCCGTGATTGCCTTCGCCGTTGGTGAGGCCGAACATCCGCTCCTTCAGGATCGGGTCGCGGCCGTTCCACAGGGCGAGGCCCAGGCACCAGAGCTGGCGGTCGTCGCTGAATCCCGCGATGCCGTCCTCGCCCCAGCGATAGGCGCGGGAGCGCGCGTGGTCGTGGGGCAGGTAATCCCAGGCGGTGCCGCCTTCGCTGTAATCCTCCCGCACCGTGCCCCATTGCCGCTCGCTCAGGTAAGGCCCCCAGCGATGCCAGCCCTCGGCCGCGACGGCGGCGAGCCGGCGGCCTTCCTCGGTACCGGTCAGGCAGGGGACGGGATCGGGCATCGCGGGATCCTCCAGGGACATCACACCGGATCGAGGTCGAGCATCCGCCGGACGCGGATCAGCTCGCCGAGGGACCAGGCCTGGAACGGGCAGCCGCCGGGGCGATGCGGTGGGTCGCCGTCGGCGACCTCCGAGACATGGCCGAGGCCGGCCTGCTCCAGATGGGCCTGGAACGGCGGCAGGAAGCGCGCCCGTACCTCGGCCTTGGCCGCTTGCGAGCGGCCGCGCTGGACGAGCCAGGCATCGACGAACGGGCCGATCAGCCAGGGCCAGACCGTGCCCTGGTGGTAGGCCCCATCGCGCTCCGCCGGCCCGCCCGCATAGGTGCCGCGGTACTCCGGGTCGGCGGGATCGAGTGAGCGCAGGCCGAGCGGCGTGAGGAGCCGCGCCTCGACCGCCTCGACCACCGCCCGGGCCGCAGCGCCGGTCAGCAGCGGGTGGGGCAGGCCGCCCACCGCCAGGATCTGGTTCGGCCGCAAGCGGGCATCCACCGCCCCCGCGACGTGGTCGGCATCGATCACGTCATGGAGGGCGCCCGAGGGCGAGACGAAGCGCATGACGCTCGCGGAGGCGCGCCGCTCCAGGTCGCGCCAGCGCGAGGCTCCGTCGGGCCAGCGCGCGATGCCGATCTTCAGCGCATTGATCCACAAGGCCTGGACCTCGACCGGCTTGCCGATCCGCGGCGTAATCACCCGGTCGCCGACCTTGGCATCCATCCAGGTGAGTTGCACCCCCGGCACGCCGGTCCGCAGCAGCCCGTCGGCATCGGCTGCGATCCCGTACCGGGTGCCGGCGGCGTAGCCGTCGAGGATCGCCGCGCAGGCCGCGGCGAGACGGGCCCTCTCCGTCTCCGGCACCGGCCGCCCGGCGGCCTCGTGGGCGACAAGCGCATCGTGGACCGCCACCACGTACCAGAGCGAGGCATCGACGGCGTTGTATTCCGGCGCCTCGCCGCGGTCGGGGAAGCGGTTCGGCATCATGCCCTCGCTCACCGCGTCGGCCCAGGCGAGCAGGATCGCGCGGGCCTGCGCCAGGGCGCCGGTGGCGACGAGGAGGCCCCGGAGCGCGATGAAGGTGTCGCGGCCCCAATCGGTGAACCACGGGAACCCCGCCACCAGGGTGCGACCGCCGGGCCGGTCGACCAGGTAGGCGCCGGCCGCCAGCGCGAGCGGCGACATGGCCTCCCGCCTCGCCCGCTCGGCCGCCATCAGGCGCTCGGCATGGGCCGCCGCCCGGATCCCGAGCCCATCGCCGCTGCGCAGGATCATCACGGCCGGACCGGTGCAAAGGTCGAAGGTGAAGGATCCGGGGCTCGCCAGGTCCTCGGTGGCGTCGAGGCCGCGGTCCCGCTCAGCGGCGTAGAGGAAGTTCCGGTACCACTCGGGCGTGTGGGTGTAGGCCCCGTTGGTGAGCGCGGCGATCGCCGGCAGGTCGGGGTAGGGGCGCCAGCCGACATTGCCGCCCTGGACGGCCGCCGCGAAGGCGAAGGCCGGGTTCTCGTGGTGGAGGGCGTGATAGTCGCGCCCCGACAGGAGCGGCCGGACGGTGAGGGTACAGGGACCGTTGCCGGCGAGGCGCTGCCAGCGCAGCAGCGTCTCGCAGGAATCGGGCTCGACCAGCACCTCGTGCAGGATCGTGGTGCCGTCCGGCAGGCGATAGGTCCAGCGCGGCCAGGGCCGGGGCGTGAAACCGGTGACGTGCCGCCAGCCATCCGGATGGATCACGTCCGGGGTGTAAGCTTGGGTCGAGAGCGGGACCGTCTCGCCCGCGGTCGCGACCTCGGACTCGACCCCGTTGACCAGCACCACCCGCCCGGTCGGCGGGGTCGTCGCGGTGATCAGCAGGGCGTGGTAGCGCCGCGTGCGCGGGCCCGCGACCGGGCCGGAGGCGAAGCCTCCGAGCCCGTCGGCTTCCAGCCATTCGCGCGCGTCGCCCACCGCCTAGTCGCGATCGAGGGGCAGCCAGCGCCGGCCGTCGCGGGCCAGCAGGTCGTCGGCCGCCTTCGGCCCGGCGCTGCCGGATTCGTACGGTTCCGGCTCGCCGCCTGCGCCCCAGGCCTTGACCAGCGGATCGACCGCGGCCCACGACGCCTCGATGTTGTCGGCGCGCTGGAACAGGGTCGCGTCGCCGCACAGGCAATCGTAGATCAGGGTCTCGTAGCCGACATTCGGCTCCTGCGCGAAGAAGTCCCCCTCGCGGAAGCTCGAGCGCACGGCGCCGAGCCGCATCGACGGGCCCGGCACCTTGGCGTTGAACTCGGTGGTCATGCCCTGGACCGGATCGACCATGATCCGCAGGATGTTGGGGGCGACCTCGTCGACCGGGGTGTCGCGAAAGAGCCGATAGGGTGCCGGCTTGAAGTGGACCGCGATCTCGGTGCGCCGCCCGGTCATCCGCTTGCCGGTGCGCAGGTAGAACGGCACCCCGCCCCAGCGCCAGTTGTCGATGGTGAGCTTCAGGGCCGCGTAGGTCTCGGTGCGGCTGTCCTCGGCCACGTGCGGCTCGTCGCGATAGGCCGGCACGGCGTGACCCTGTACGGTGCCGGCCCGGTACTGGCCTCGCACCGCGTCCTCCGGCCGGACCGGGCGCACGGCCTGGACGAGCTTCGCCTTCTCGGTGCGCACCGCCTCGGCGTCGAAGGAAACCGGCGGCTCCATCGCGGTCATGCACAGGAGCTGGAACAGGTGGTTGGGCACCATGTCGCGCAGCGCCCCGGTCGGCTCGTAGAAGGCGCCGCGCTCCTCGACGCCGATGGTCTCGGCGGCGGTGATCTGGACGTGGTCGACGAAGTCGCGGCGCCAGATCGGCTCGAACATCCCGTTGGCGAAGCGGATCGCCATGATGCTCTGTACCGTCTCCTTCCCCAGGAAGTGGTCGATCCGGTAGAGCTGCGACTCGTCGGCGACGGCCAGCAGCCGCTTGTTCAGCTCCTGCGCCGAGGCGAGGTCGCTGCCGAACGGCTTCTCGATCACGACCCGGCGGAAGGCGTCGTCGGCCTGCTTCAGGAGCCCGGCCTCGCCCAGATGCTCGACGATCGGCGCGAAGAAGCGCGCCGCCACCGCGAGGTAGAACACCGCGTTGCCGGGGATCCTGTCCCCGATCTGCCGGTAGGTCTCGGGCGCCAGGAAATCGCCCTTGAGGTAGTGCAGCCGGTCGCGCACGAAGCCCCACGCCGTCGGGTCGATATGCTTGGCGTGGAACTCCGCCGTCTCGTCCTTCGTGAAGGACTCCATCGTGTCGGAGAGGTTTTTCCGCCAGGTCTCGTCCGTGGCGTCGGTGTGGTCGACGCCCCAGATCGTCGTCGTGCCGTCGAGGAGATGGCTCCCCGCGAGGTTGTAGAGCGCCGGCATCAGGAGGCGCTTGGTCAGGTCGCCGCCGGCGCCGAAGATCACGATGGTGCAGGGCGGGGCCGGCTTGCTGCCGGAGGCGGCATGCCCCTCCACCGGGACGTGAGACGTCATGGGGACCTCCTGGCCGTTGGCGCGACGGCGCTGAAGCTAGATCCCGCAGCGCAGCAGGCAAGGGAGGGGGCAAGCGATGACGCGCGGGGGATGCACGCCTCCTCCTCCGCCGCGCGGCCTTCCCGGGGCTTCCCGTCCGGCCTAAGGTCCCGGCCGACCAATGTTGAGAGCGAGCGGGACGATGGCGGACGGCACCAGGCAGGCGGGCAGCGTCGCGGTGATCGGGAGCGGCGGGATCGGCGGCTACCTGGCGGGGGCGCTGGAGCGGGTCGGGCGCGCCGTCACGCTCTGCGTGCGCACGCCGTTCGATCGCCTCGTCGTCACCGACGCCGCGGGCGAGCGCGAGGTGCCGGTCCGTATCGTCGCCAATCCGGACGCGGTGACCGCCGCCGACTGGGTGCTGGTGACCACGAAGGCCCAGGACACCGCGAGCGCGGAGCCGTGGTTCCGCCGCCTCGTCGGGCCCGGGACGCGCGTCGTGGTGGTGCAGAACGGTGTCGGCCAGGCGGAGCGGGCCCGGCCGCACCTCCCGGCGGATGTCACGGTGCTGCCGGCGATCATCTACTGCTCGGTCGAGCGCACGGCGCCGGGCCGCATCACCCACCACGGCAGCACG
This sequence comes from Pseudomonadota bacterium, assembly GCA_023386115.1. GTDB lineage: Bacteria > Pseudomonadota > Alphaproteobacteria > Rhizobiales > Beijerinckiaceae > Methylobacterium. The sequence goes on along the minus strand of JAEWKL010000163.1, from coordinate 7,270 downwards.
AAGATGAGCGTGCCGGCCGGCGCGGACGGGGCGGCCTTCGCGGATCTCTTCGCCGGCACGCCGTTCGAGATCGCCCAGGAGGCGGATTTCGTCACGGTCGCCTGGCGCAAGCTCCTCAGCAACGCGGTGGCCAACCCGATCACCGCGCTCACCCTGCGTCGCGTCGCCGTCTTCAACGACCCGGCGATCCAGGATCTCGCCCGTGGGCTGATGGACGAGGTGATCCGGGTCGCCAATGCCGAGGGCGCGCGGCTGACCGGGGAGGACGCGACCCGCATCCTCGAGGGCTATCGGCGCATGACTGGCGACGGCGGCAGCTCGATGCTGTACGACCGCCTCGCCGGCCGGCCCCTGGAACATGCCCACATCACCGGCGCCGTCGTGGCGGCCGCCGAGCGGCACGGCATCGACGTGCCGCTGAACCGGGCGATCCTGGCGCTCGCCGGGGCGGCGAGCGGGCAGGGGCTGGCGGGGGACCGGTAGAGCTCCGGACCGCGCGAGACGATGCCGGGCACTCACCGCCCGGAACCACCCGTCATGATCACCTGTCCGGCCCCGCACCCGGCGGAGCGTCCGAGACTGATCAGGGGACGGCGCAGTCGCCGGGATGGCCGGTGACGCGGTCCTGCATGAAGGGCGAGCGGCTCAAGGCCGCCGCCTCCTCGTCGAGGAGAGTGGCGTTCGGATACCGGATGTAGCCGTTCATCATCAGCGCCTCCGAGCGGCAGCGCGCCGTCTGGCAGGCCGGCGAGCGGTCGGGATGGGCGAGGCCCAGCGTGTGCAGCAATTCGTGGCCCATCCCGCCGATCCATCGACACCGCCCGGCGATCTCGGCACCGTTCGGCGTCTCGCAGGCGGGCAGGATCCGCTCTCCACCGAGACCCCGGAGATCGTTCGCCGAGACGACCGCGAGGCCGCTGGTGCCTGCGCCGGATTGTCCGCAGGCGTGATCGGCGTCGACGTAGACCATGAAGCGGGCCTGCGGGTCGTTCAGCCCGGCGACGCCCAGGCGGGTGAGCTCGTCGAGCGTATTGAGGTAGAAGGCAGCGTCGCCGCTGTGGCGGTCGATTGCGCTGAACCATCGGGCGGGCTTGTCGGACTGCACGATCCGAACGGCAGGGTCGGCCAGACGAAACGTCCTGCCGTGCAGGGCCTGCCCGAGCCATGATTGGACATGCCGGGCCGCGGCCGACATCGCGTCCGCGTACCGACGCGAGACCGGGCGATCACGCGGCACGAGATAGATGAACCTGATTTCGCGCGTCGCCGCTGCGCCGCTCGGCTCGATGGCCGCACTCGCCATGGGTCGGAGCGTCAGGAGCGCCGCGGCGAGGAGGATTGTGAGGCGGGCGAGCAACACGCCGGACAGCATGCTGCGCCACGATTGACGAATGGTGTCTCCTCGACAGGAAAGCGGCTCGGCCGGCAACGACCTTGGTCGCCGTTCCACTGCGGGAGCGCCCGCGACGGCGTGCAGACCCTGCGCGTCGTCGACGCCTTGTTGACGCCTTCCCGAGGGCGGCCCGCACCGGCGGGACCGTCGAGATCCCGGTGCGCCGAGCCCATCACGGTCGTCGCCGGGGCGCCCGGATCGCTCAAGGAGCGTCGGGCCCGATCTCGACCCACACCCGGGTCCCCTCGACCCGCACCGGGTACGTCGCGAGGTCGCGGCAGACCGGCCCGCCCTGCGCCCGGCCGGTGGCGATCTCGAACAGGCCGTAATGCGCCGGGCACTCGATATAGCCCTCCACCACCTCGCCTCCGGCCAGGGACACGCCCGCATGGGTGCAATGCGCCTGCGTGGCGTAGACCGCGCCATCGACGCGGTAGAGCGCGAGGGCCATGCCGCCGGCCTCGCGGGCCAGCACCGGACGGCCTTCGAACTCCGCGAGGTCGGCGACCGGATGCCAGGTCACGGGGGGCCTCTCATGACGCCGGCAGCACGATCGCCCGGCAGGCGCCGAAGCCGATCGGCGCGAAGCCCTCGCGCTGCCCGCGCGCCGTCAGGATCACCTCGTCGCCGTCCTCCAGGAAGCGGCGCTCCTCGCCGCTCGCCAGGCGGATCGGAACCTTGCCGCCCTGGCTCGTCTCGAGCAGGCTGCCGCAGGATTCCGGGTCCGGGCCCGACAGCGTGCCGGTGCCGAGGAGGTCGCCCGGGCGCAGGTTGCAGCCGCCGCTGGTGTGATGGGCGATCATCTGCGCCACCGTCCAGTACATGTGCCGGGCATTGGAGCGCGCGACCCGGTGCGGCGGCAAGCCGGCCTCGCGGGAGGCCGCGGTCGAGAGCAGGATCTCCAGCTCGAGGTCGAGGGCGCCGCCGGCTTGGTCGGCCTCGTCGAGGAGGTAGGGCAGGGGGGCGGGGTCGCCCTCGGGCCGCATCGCCTGCGGGATGCGGAACGGCGCCAGCGCCTCGGGCGTGACGATCCAGGGCGAGACCGTGGTGGCGAAGCTCTTGGCCAGGAACGGCCCGAGGGGCTGGGACTCCCAGCCCTGGACGTCGCGGGCCGACCAGTCGTTGAGCAGGCAGAACCCCGCCACCTGCCCGGCCGCCTCGCTCACCGGCACCGGCGCACCGAGGTCGTTGCCGGGCCCGATCCACACCCCGAGCTCCAGCTCGTAGTCGAGCCGGCGCGACGGTCCGAAGACTGGGGCGTCGCGATGCGGCGGCTTCGCCTGGCCGCGCGGCCGGCGCACCGGGATCCCGGAGGGCCGGATCGACGAGGCGCGGCCGTGATAGCCGACCGGAACGTGCTTGTAGTTCGGCAGAAGCGGCTGGTCGGGCCGGAGCCGGCGGCCGGTCTCGCTGGCGTGATGGATGCCGACGAAGAAGTCGGTGTAGTCGCCGATCCGCGCCGGCAGGTGCAGCGTGCAGGACGCGGCCGCGTGGAGGAGCGGCGGCAGCCGGTCGCGCTCCGGGCTCTCCGCTCGCAGGAGGCCGAAGAGCTGGTGGCGCAGGGCCCGGCGCGGGCCGGCGCCGAGGGCGAGCAACCCGTTGAGGTCGCCGGATTCGGCCATCGCGACCGCCCGCGCCGCCTCTCCCGTGACGAAGCCGGCGTCCCGCGCCGCCGCGAGGTCGAGGATCCGGTCGCCGATCGCGATGCCGGCCCGCCTCACCCCGCCCTCGGGCGAGAACACCCCGAGCGGCAGGTTCTGGATCGGGAAGTCCGGGTGCCCGTCCGCCCCCGGCACGGCGCAGCGGGCGGCGGGGTCGTGGGTGTGATCGAGATCGGTGCGGGTGGAGGTCTGCATCACGGCGCCTCGATGGTGCACGCTGCGGTGCAGGGCGGGCCGGCACCCGACGGATCGCCCGGCGCGATGCCCAAGCTGGTGGGCCGAATCCCGGACGCCGCCCGACCCTCCACGGCCTGAACACTCACGGCGGCGCCCCTTTCCTGCCCGGTTGATTTGTTTCAGTTGCAACCTTTTTTCTGGATAGGAGCCGTCGGGGCGGGCGTCAAGCGAAGGGGCAGTTGCACTCGCATTGCCGCTGGGGCAAAGCATCGGGCATGATCGCGGTGGATTGGGGAACGAGCAGCGCCCGTGCCTACCGGCTGGCGCCGGACGGGGTGCTGCTGGCGCGGCGAGAGGGCGCGGGCGGCATCCTACGGGTGCCCGAGGGCGGCTTTCCGGCTGCCCTCACGGACATGGTCGGCGACTGGCTGGCGGCCGGCGAGACCCGGGTGCTGCTCTCCGGCATGGTCGGCAGCCGCCAGGGCTGGCAGGAGGCGCCGTACCTCGCCTGTCCGGCGGGGCTGAGCGAGCTGGCGGCGTCCGTCGTCGCGGTGCCCTTCGCGGGCGCGACGGTGCGGCTGGTGCCGGGCTTGAGCGCCGAGGATGCGGCCGGGACGCCCGAGGTGATGCGCGGCGAGGAAGTCCAGGTCTTCGGGGCGCTCGCCGGCGGGGGCGAGGACGCGCTGATCTGCCTGCCCGGAAGCCACGCCAAGTGGGTGCGGGTCGCGGGCGGCCGCATCGCCGGTTTCACCACCAGCATGACCGGAGAGGCCTTCGCAGCCCTGAGCGGGCACACGATCCTCGGCCGCATGATGACCGGACCGGCGGAAGTGGGCTCGGCCTTCGAGGCGGGCGTCGCCCGTTCGGAGGACGAGGGTGGGCTGCTCCACCACCTGTTCGGCACCCGTGCCCTCGGGCTGTTCGGCCGGCTCGCGCCGGAGGACGCGGCGAGCTACCTGTCGGGCCTGCTGATCGGGCACGACGTGGCGGCGGCGATGACCGAACCCACCCTGGTGCACCTCGTCGGCTCCGGGCCGCTGATGGCGCTCTACGGCCGGGCGATTGCTCTCAAGGGTGGGCAGGCGGTTGCGGGCGACCCGGATGCCGCCGCCAGGGGCCTGGCACTGATCGGGGAGAGAACCGCATGGATGTGATGGGCTGGCTCTCGCGCTGCCCCCTGGTGGCGATCCTGCGCGGCGTCACGCCGGACGAGGTCGAGGCCATCGGCGAGGCGCTGGTGGCGGCGGGCGTGGTGATCCTCGAAGTGCCGCTCAACTCGCCCGAGCCGGTCGAGAGCGTGCGCCGCCTGGCCGCCCGCCTCGGCGACCGGGCGCTGGTCGGCGCCGGCACGTTTCGCCGCGAGGCCGAGGTCGAAGCGGTGGCCGCAGTGGGCGGGCGCCTGCTGGTGACGCCCCACGCCGATCCGGCCCTGGTGCGTGCCGCCAAGGCCCGCGGCATGGTGGCGATGCCGGGCTTCCTGACGCCGGCCGAGGCGTTCAGCCTGCTCGATGCCGGGGCCGACGCCCTCAAGCTGTTTCCGGCCGAGGCCGGGGGCCCTCCGATGCTGAAGGCATTGCGGGCGGTGCTGCCGAAGGGCACGCCGCTGCTTCCGGTCGGCGGCGTCGATGCGCGGAGCCTGCCGGCCTGGCGCGAGGCCGGCGCCACCGGTTATGGCTGCGGATCCTCGCTCTATAAGCCCGGCGATACGCCGGAGCAGGTCTCCGACAAGGCGAAGGCCTTGATCGCCGCGCTCTGAGCGCCGCAGGAGAGGGCCGGACACGGCCCTCGAACGGCCGGCGCGGCATGGACCGTCCCGCCTGCAGCACCTCGACGCGGGGCAACGCGCGCTCGATCGCCAGGACCCGCCGCATGGCGACCTCCCGCGTTCCGCAAGACGGGGGAGAGTGCCATTTCTACTCAGCCAGAGTGGGACATTTGAATCCGGCGCCGACATCATCGATTCGCATAAGGTAGGTTATGGAACCAGCGGGCGCGTGCCGCGTGTTCCGGGCAAATTGCTGGGACGACACAGTTTCTCGCGGCGTCGGAGAGTCAGGCCGTCTCCCGCGCGTCCCCGGGTGCTGCACCCTGTAGCCGCGCCGCGACCGTCCGCGCCAACTCCGCCGCCTGGCTGCGGATGTCGGGCACGGCCGTGCATTCCCAGAGCGTTCCGCGCAAGAGCGGGCCGAGCGTCCAGAGCGGCCGGCTGGCTTCCCCGCGCTGGTCGAGCACCGCGAGATCGTCCGCGACTGCGAGGCCGAGCCCGAGGGCATCCGGGCGGATCAGCCCGTGCCCCATCAGGCGGCGCAGGAGAAGGTCGTCGGTGTCGGCGACGCGCCCGACCCCGGATGCGTCGATGATCCGCTGCACTTCGACGATCCGCGGCGTCGGGGCACCCCGTTCGCGCAAGCTGACCCGCGCATGGCCGGCCATGTCCTCGACCGCGACCACCCGCGCGCGCATCACGGCCAACCCGCCGCAGGCGAGCTCACGGCCGATGATCTCGGCGGCGGGCGGCGCCATCCGGTGCCGATGCACGTCCCAGAAAGCGCGGACGTGGCGCAGGAAGCGGCGCTGCTCGGCGAGCGGCAGACCGCGCCAGAGGCCGATGCTGGCGCCACGCAAGGAGTCGATCACGCTGCGCCAATCGATTCCGGCCGCAGCGGCCCGGCGCGTCTCGTCGCGGAGGAACCGCAGCAGCGTGGGGAGCGACCGCCGAGCCGCAGCCGGGATTTCTGGTGCAGGCCAAGGTGCCGTTGCGGCGTGGACCTGTGGGAGCAATCCGCGGCGCGATACTGCCAGGATCGGCCCGGCGAAGCGGCGCTGGCGCAGGGCCGCGACCGCATCGACCATGGTCAGCCCCGTTCCGACGATGAGCAGCGGCAGGTCGGACCGCAGGTCGTCGAGAGGCGCGTCGCACCAGGGGTCGACCGCGTAACGGCTGCGCGGCCCGCGCGGCGCCCGCAGGTTGCCGCAGGCCAGGATCGCGCCGGCGACCCTGCGCCGCCGCCCGGCCGCGAGGGTGAGTTCGAAACCGTCCTCTGCCGGCACGAGATCGACGACCTCGTCGTTCTCAAGCATCAGGCGCGGCGCCGGCCCCGGCTCGGACAAGGCCGTCAGCAGCAGGTCGGTGAGATACCGCCCATAGAGCCCGCGGGCCGCGAACAGCCCCGCCGGCGTCGACCGGGTCCAGGCGGCCCCGTCGAGCGGGCACGCTTCCAGCCATCGCGAAAAATGCTCCTGCTGGTCGGGAAACGCACTCATGTTGGTGGCGCGCACATTGAGCAGGTGGTCGCTGCAGCCGGTCGCGTAAGCGAGCCCGCGGGCGAACGCGCCCGACTTCTCACACAGCAGCACCGGGCGGTCCGGTATCAGTCGGCTCAGGTGCAAGGCCGCCATGGTGCCGCTGAACCCGGCGCCGATCACCGCGAGGGGTGGAAGGGTCGTGCGCATCCGCCGTCGCTCTCCTGCATCGCCGTTCTCAAACTAGAGGACGCTGGCCGGAAGGTCTCGGCTGGACATCCGCCCCTGGCGGGTCGGTCGAGGGGCACGGCCGCCCCTTGAACGCGCAGCGTGTTGAACCATCTCAGGAACACGCCGGTCTTTGAGGCGGCGGCAGTCCCCCCTGCCCTCCCCGTCGCCGCGGCCGGATCCTCCCGGGTTCGGCCGAGTTGACAGGCGAGCCGGCTACCCTTAAACGACCGCTCACCGACGGGGCGCTGCGACGAACGGCTCGCTTCGAAGGACTTCCTCAGAGACGAGCAAGCAAGGGCCAGGGCAACCCGGCGCTGTTTTCTGGTCTCCAGGGTATCAGATCTGGCGTCGGCCCGATCAGCTCTTTGACAAGTTGATACGAGAAAGAGAAGCGTGGACGGCGTCGTCCCTGCGGGTCGGTTCCTTCGGAACCGGTCATGAGTAGGATGATGCTGGTCTGACGTTTCGGTGCTCACACGACCTGGTGGAAACGCCGGTCGGTTGTGAGCCTCCGTTTTGTTGTGATCAGCTATGATCAGCTCTTCAACTTGAGAGTTTGATCCTG
>JAEWKL010000150.1 GCA_023386115.1 Pseudomonadota bacterium | reverse complement strand
CGCTCCCTGGCGCTTCGACGCGGAGCGCCAGGCCGCCGCCGGCGAGATCGATGCCGCGCTCTGGCTCGCCTCCCTGCCGGCCCCCCTGCCCGCCTGGACCCGCACCGTGCCGACCGTGGCCCTCCTCGGGTCGCCCAAGGGGGACGAGGCCCGGGTGGTGATCGGCGTGGGCGTGCCGGGCGAGGCGTTCGGTGCCGCCCTCTGGCACCCGCGTCGCGCCGTCATCGCGTGGCAGGATTCTCGGCAGGATTCTCGGCAGGTGTCCCGGCAGGATCCTGGTTCACCGCAGCCTGGGCCGAGTTCCGCCGCCGCGATCCTCGCCGACCTCCAGGCCCGCCTCACCCCTTCTCCCGCCTCTCACCCGGAGCGTTCCGCCTCATGCTGACCCGCATCGCCGGCGGCCGGGTGATCGATCCGACCGCCGGGCGCGACGCCATCGGTGACGTCTGGATCGAGGACGGCCGGATCGTCGACCCCTCCGACCGCGCCCCCGACCGCACCATCGACGCCGCCGGCTGCGTCGTCATGGCGGGGGGCGTCGAGGTCCATTCCCACATCGCCGGCGGCAACGTGGTGCTGGCGCGCCTGCTGCTGCCGGAACTCGGCGTCTCCGAGCCCGGCGCGCCGAACCCGCACGGGTCGGGGCGCGACGTCGGCCTGCTCTATGCCCGGATGGGCTACACCACCGCGGTCGAGCCGGCGATGCCGCCGGTCAACGCGCTCGCGACCCAGCTCGAACTCGCCGAGATCCCGCTCCTCGACCGGGGCGGCCTCTGCGTGATGGGCAACGACGACCAGCTGCTGGGGCTGCTGCGCGACCGCGAGAGCGCGGATGCGGTGCGCGATCTCGTGGCGCTGAACGTCGCGACCTCGCGGGCGCTCGGCGTCAAGATCATCAATGCCGGCGGCGCCGACGCCTTCAAGGACGGGGCGGTCCGCTTCTCCCTCGACGACGAGGTGCCGGCCTACGGGCTCACCTCCCGCACCATCCTGAACGGGCTCCTCGACGCCGTCGAGGCGCTCAAGGTCCCCCACCCGCTCCACGTCCATTGCAGCAATCTCGGCCTGCCGGGGGCCGACGACAGCCTGATCGAGACATTGGCGGCGGCGGAAGGCCGGCGCATCCACTTCGCCCATGCCCAGTTCTACGCCTATGCGGCCGTCGACAAGGACAACCCGCTCACCGGCGGCTTCGTGTCCGCCGCGCCGCGCATCGCCGAGGCGCTGGCCCGCCACCCCAACGCCACCCTGGATATCGGCCAGGTGGTGTTCGGCCAGACGGCGACGATCTCTCTCGACATCCTGCGCCAGTTCTCCGGCCGCAAGGCGGCGAGCCCGCGCAAATGGATCGTCAATGCGGGCGACGCCGAGGGCGGCGGCATCGTGCCGTTCCGCTACCGCGACCGCGGCCCGACCTCCTCGCTGCAATTCGCCATCGGGCTCGAACTCATGCTGCTCTCGCCCGACCCGGAGCGCACCATCCTGACTACCGACCATCCCAATGGCGGGCCGTTCACCGCCTATCCGCGCATCCTCCACCTGCTGATGGACAAGGAGGAGCGCGACCGGGAGGTCGCCGCCCACCCGAAGGTGGCGGCCGAGCGCTCCGGCCTCGCGGGGCTGGAGCGCGAATACACCTTCACGGAGGTGGCGCAGCTCACCCGCTCGGGCCCGGCAAGGCTCCTCGGCCTCACCGACCGCGGCCATCTGCGCCCCGGGGCCAAGGCCGATATCGCGGTCTACCGCGACCAGCCGGACCGGACCGCGATGTTCTCCCGCGCCCACCGGGTGCTCAAGGACGGCGCGGTGATCGTCGAGGACGGCGAGGTCGTCTCGGATGGTCCCTCTTGGACCCGCGGCCGCACGCTGGCCCTCTCCGTCGAGGCCGATGCCGGCATGGCGCGGCGGACCGACGCCTATCTCCAGGGCCGCTTCGGCGCCGGGCTGTCGAGTTTTTCCGTGCCGGACGCGGCCTTCCCCGGCCGTGATGTGTTCGAGGCGGTGGCATGCCGGACCTGATTCTCCACGGCATCCGGGTCGAGGACACCTTCGCGGAGGCCTTCGACATGGCGGCCACCGCCCTGGTCCTCACCGCCGAGACGCCCGACTGGGCGATGATCGCCGCCACCACCATGACGGGCTTTGCCACCTCGGTGATCGGCTGCGGCGCAGAGGCCGGCATCGACGCGGTGCTCTCCCCGGACGAGACCCCCGACGGGCGCCCGGGCGTGCGCGTGCTGCTGTTCGGCTTCGATGCCGGCGGCCTCAAGGACCAGCTCCTGCGCCGGGTCGGGCAATGCGTGCTCACCTCGCCGGGCAGCGCGGTCTTCGCCGGCATCGCCTGGGACGACCCGGAGCGCGGCAAGGCGCTCAAGCTCGGCGGCGCGATCCGCTATTTCGGCGACGGCTTCGCGACGGCGAAACGCGTCGCGGGGCGGCGCTACTGGCGCACGCCGGTGATGGACGGCGAGTTCCTGTGCGAGCATTCCGTGCCGACGGTGAACGGCGCGGTCGGCGGCGGCAACCTGCTGTTCCTCGGCCGGCGCTTCGCCGACACCCTGCGGGTGGCCGAGATCGCGGTCGCGGCGGCGCGCACGGTGCCCGACGTGATCCTGCCCTTCCCAGGCGGCGTGGTGCGTTCCGGCTCCAAGGTCGGGGCGCGCACCAAGGGCATGATGGCCTCGACCAACGACGCCTATTGCCCGACGCTCAAGGGCCGCGCCGGCTCGGTCCTGCCGGCGGAGGTCGACGTGGTGCTGGAAATCGTCATCGACGGGCTCTCCGCGGGTGCGGTCTCGGCCGCGATGCGGGCGGCGCTCCACGCCGCGACCCGGGCCGGGGCCGATCTCGGCCTCGTCGCCGTCACGGCGGGCAATTACGGCGGCAATCTCGGCCGCCACCACTTTCACCTCCGGGACCTGCTCGGAGAGGCCGCATGAGCACCCTCACCTTGCGCGCGGCGCCGCCGGAGCGCCTGGACCTCGCCGGGATCACGCCCGCCGCCCTCGCCGGCCTGTCGGAGGCCGAGGCCGCCCGCTTCGCCGTCGGCACCAGCCGCCGCGGCCTCACCCTCGGCGATTGCTTCGCGATCACCCTCGACGGATCGGACGAACTGCGGATCCTCGGCGCCACCGACCGCCTCGACCGCGTCGGGGCCGGCCTCGCCGCCGGGCGGATCGTGGTCGAGGGCGATGTCGGCCAGCGCCTCGGCGCCGGCATGACGGGGGGCAGCCTCACCGTGAGC
>JAEWKL010000143.1 GCA_023386115.1 Pseudomonadota bacterium | reverse complement strand
ACGCTGAGCGCCGCCACCGCGCGGCCCTCGCCGTCGAGGATCGGCACGCCGAGCCCGGCCATGCCCGGAATCAGGCCCGAGGCCGCGGCGCAGTAGCCGAGGGCGCGGGTGCGGGCGATCTCGGTGTGCAGGAAGGCCTCGTCGAGGCTCGTCGCCTCGCGGATCCGCGGCAGGTTGTAGCGGATCACCGCCTCCTGCTCGGCGTCAGGCAGATGCGCCAGGATCGCCATCGCGCCCTGGCCGAGGCCGAGCATCACCCGGCCGCCGATATCGCCGGTGAAGGAGCGGATCGGCAGCGGGCCCGCCGTGCGGTCGATGCAGACGGCGTCGTAGCCGCTGCGCACCAGGAGGAAGACCGTCTCGCCGAGCGCTCCCGTCAGGCGCAGCAAGGCCGGGCGGGCGAGGTCGCGCAGGCCGAGCGGGTTGCCGGCCTGGGCGGCGAGGCGAAACAACCCGAGGCCGAGCCGGTAGGTCTTGGTCGCGGGATCGAGGTCGACGTGTGCCTCGGCGACGAGCGCCCGCAGCAGGCGCAGGGCCGTCGGTGCCGGCAGGCCCGCCGCGGCGGCGAGTGCGCTCAGGCGGGACCCGTTGGGGCCCGCCTCGCCGAGATGGCGCAGCAGTCCGGCGAGGCGCGCCGGCCCGGATCGATCGGAAGATTTCGCTTCGGCCGGTTCCGGGCCGCCACTGGCTTTCATAATTTTCACTCAATGAAAGAATAACGGCAAAATCGTTCGCCTGGCGAAATAGCTGTTGCCCAAGCCGCGCCGACGATCAATCCTCCCGGTGTGGAGATCGGGGAGATGTCGGCGATGCGGCGGTCACCGGGGGAGCGGGGCAGCGATGCTTGAGCCGGCGGGACGGGTCGCGATGGTCTCGGGCGCCTCGCGCGGCATCGGCCGGGCGGTGGCGGAAAGGCTGTCCCGGGCCGGCTACCGGATCAGCGCGGGCCTGCGCGATCCGCGCTCCGCGGACGCACCGTGGCACGCCTGCCGCTACGATGCCGAGGAATCCGGGAGCGCCGAGGCCTGGACCGCCGCGACGGTCCAGGAATTCGGACGGATCGACGTGCTGGTGAACGCCGCCGGCATCAACCCGATGGCCCGCTTCCTCGATCCCGACGAGACCGCCTTCGACGCGCTGATGGCCATCAACGTCAAGGCGCCGATGCGGGTAACCCGGGCGGCCTGGCCGCACCTCGTCGCTTGCCGGGCCGGCCGGATCGTCAACATCGCCTCGCTCTCGGGCAAGCGGGTGCGCAACGACAATGCCGGCTACGCCATGGCGAAGGCCGCGCTCGTCAGCCTCACCCAGGCCGTGCGGCGCGAGGGCTGGGAGCACGGCATCCGGGCGACCGCCTTCTGCCCCGGCTTCGTCGAGACCGACATGACCGCGCACGTCACCAAGCAGCCGCGGGCGCTGATGTCCCGGCCGGAGGACCTCGCGGCCGTGATCGAGACGCTGGTGCGGCTGCCGAACACCGCGAGCGTCGCCGAATTGCTGCTCAACTGCCGGCACGAGGACATGCTGTGACCGGGCTGTTTCGGCGCCTCGCCCAGCGGCCGGGCCCGGCCGTTCCCTTCTCCATCGACGGGATGCCGGCCGAGGCGCAGGCCGGCGACCTGCTCATCGGGGCGATCCTGCTGCATCGGCGCTCCTTGCGCCGCTTCGAGTTCGGGCCCGGCGAGCGGGCCGGCTGGTGCCTGATGGGCGCCTGCCAGGATTGCTGGGTAACCCTGGCGGACGGACGGCGGGTGCGGGCCTGCACCACCCTGGTCGAGCCCGGGATGGCCGTCGTCACGGGAGGCGTCGGTGGCTGATCCGGTCGTCGCGATCGTCGGCGCGGGTCCGGCGGGCCTGCGGGCGACGGAGATCCTGGCCGAGGCGGGGTTGCGTCCGCTCCTCATCGACGAGGGCCACCGCGCCGGCGGCCAGATCTACCGCCGGCCGCCCCCCGGCGCCGAGCGGCCGGCCGCCGCCCTCTACGGCTTCGAGGCCGGCCGGGCGCAAGCGCTGCACGCCCTCGCCGACGTGCTGGCGCCGCGGATCGCGTATCGTCCCGGCACGATGGTATGGGGGATCGCGGCCCGGGAGCCTGCCGGCTTCGACCTCGACTGCCTGGGGCCGGACGGCCACGACCGGGTCGCGGTCGACCGGCTGGTCCTCGCCACCGGCGCCATGGACCGCACCCTGCCCTTCCCGGGCTGGACCCTGCCCGGCGTGTTCACCCTCGGGGCGGCGCAGATTGCGCTCAAGGCGCAGGGCATGGCGATCGGCCGGCGCGTTGCGCTCGTGGGGGCCGGGCCGCTGCTGCCGCTCGTCGCGCACCAATACGCCAAGGCGGGGGCGGAGATCGCGGTGGTGCTCGACGTCACGCCGCTCGGGGCGAAGGTGCGGGCGGCCCCGCGCCTCGCCTCCGTGCCGGGGACCCTGGCCAAGGGGGTCTGGTATACCCTTCGCGGGGCTATGCGCGGCGTGCCGGTGCGCTCCGGCGTGCGGGCGGTCGCGGTGGAGGGCTCTCGCTATGTCGAGGCTTTGGCCTGGGAGGATTCTCGCGGCCGCCGACACCGGGTCGCCTGCGACGCGGTCGGGGCCTCGTTCGGGTTGCGCAGCGAGGCGCAAGCGGCCGACCTCGCCGGCTGCCGCTTCGTGTTCGAGCCGGTGACGCGGCAATGGCAGCCGGAGCGTTCGGCGCAAGGCCGCGCCTCGCACCCGCACGTGTATCTGGCCGGCGACGGCAGCGGCATCGGCGGCGCAGACGTGGCGGAATGGCAGGGCGAGCGCACGGCGCTGACGCTGCTCGCCGATCTCGGCCGGCCGCGCGACGTTGCCCGCGAGGCCCGGCTCGACAGGCAGCTTGCCCGGCAGGCGGGCTTTCGCGCCGCGCTCGAAGCCGCCTACCCCTACCCCCACCATCTGGTCGACACCATCGCCGACGACGAGATCGTCTGCCGCTGCGAGGGCATCACCGCCGGCGCCCTGCGGCGGGCTGCGACCGAGCGGGACGCCCGGGAGATGAACCGCCTCAAGGCGCTGACCCGGGCCGGGATGGGCCGCTGCCAGGGCCGGGTCTGCGGCCACGCCGCCGCCGAGATCCTGGCCCGCCACCTGCGGGTGCCGGTCGAGACGGTCGGCCGCCTGCGCGGGCAGGCGCCGATCAAGCCGATCCCGCTGCGGGAGTCGGCGTGATGGAGCATCTCACCGTCGACGTCGCGATCATCGGCGGCGGCACCGCGGCCTGCGCCGCCGCCGTGGCCTTGCGCGAAGCCGGGCTCACCGTGGCCCTCCTGGAGAAGCGCCTGTGCGGCGCCGGCGCCAGCGGGGTGAATTTCGGCGGCGTGCGCCAGCAGGGCCGCGATGTCGCGGAGCTGCCGCTGTCGCAGCGCGCCCGCGCGCTGTGGGATGGCTTGAGCGCCAGGCTGGCTGAGGATGTCGGGTTCGAGGCGACCGGCCACATCAAGCTCGCCCGCTCCGACTCCGACATGGCGGTGCTGGAGTCGTACGCCCGCGACGCCGCCGAGCACGGGCTCGACCTCCAGCTCCTCGGGCCGAATGCGCTGCGCGCCGAGATGCCGTGGCTCGGCCCGGCGGTCGTCGGCGCCTCGCTCTCGCCCACCGACGGGCAGGCCAACCCGCGGGTGGTGGGGCCGGCCTTCGCCCGTCTCGCCCGCCGCCTCGGCGCGGAGGTGCGCGAGCACGCCCCCGTGCGCCACGCGGTCCATGATGGGTCCGGCTTCACGGTCGAGGCCGAGGGCGTGACGGTCAAGAGCCGCAGCCTCGTCAACGCCGCCGGCGCCTACGGGGGCGCGGTCGCCGGCTGGTTCGGCGAGACCGCCCCGGTGGCGCCGCTCTCCCCCAACATGGTGGTGACCGAGCCGTTAGGCCCGCTCGTCACTCGCTCGATCGGGGTCGTCGGAGGCGACGTCTACGTGCGCCAGACCCGGCGCGGCAACGTGGTCCTAGGGGGCGGCCGCGGCACGGCGGACGTCGCCGACGGCCTCGCCCGGCCGGTCTCGGCGGTCTCGCTCACCGCCGGCGCCAAGACCCTGGCGCTGATCCCGGACCTCGCCCACGCCCAGGTCATCCGCAGCTGGAGCGGCCTCGACGGCGAGATGCCGGACCACATCCCGGTGATCGGGCCGTCCTCGACGACGCCCGGCCTGGTTCATGCTTTCGGCTTCTCCGGCCACGGTTTCCAGCTCGGCCCGGCCGTCGGCGAGATCCTGGCGGAGCTCGTGACGCAAGGGCGCTCCGCCTCCCCCCTCCAGCCGTTCCGGATCGAGCGCTTCGCCGCGTGGCGCGGGCCGTACCGGTCGGAAGGCGAGATCGAGCACTAGAGCATTTTCCGACGAAGTGGATACCGGTTTGTCGAAGAAAATGCGGCAAAATCAAAGGATTGGGGCACTTCACGATCGCGGCGCGGTCGTGAAGTGCCCTCATGGAAATCCAGGGGGATCACCACGATGAGACACGTCCTCTTCGCTTTCGCCCTGCTCGCCGCCGGGCCGGCTCTCGCGCAAGCGCCCGCGGGCCAGGGGCCCGGCGGCAAGACCCTGACGATCGGCATGGCCGCAGCCGACGTCAGCCAGCTCGATCCGTTCCGCGCCACCAGCACCCAGGACAAGCCGGTCGTGTCCTGGATCTTCAACGGCCTGGTGCGCTTCAAGCCGGGCTCGACCAGCCTCGAGACCCTGGAGCCGGACCTCGCCGAATCCTGGACCCGCTCGGAGGACGGCCGCACCTGGACCTTCGCTCTGCGCAAGGGGGTGACGTTCCACGGCGGCTACGGCGAGATGACCGCCGACGACGTGGTGTTCTCGTTGAAGCGCGCCGCGGATCCCAAAACCTCGTCGTTCTCGACCGACTACGCCGCCTTCGACGGCATCGAGGCGGTCGATCCCTACACGGTGCGGATCACCCTGAAGCACCCGGTGCCCTCGCTGCTGGGCCTCGTGGCGAATTACCACGGCGGCAACGTGCTCAGCCGCAAGGCGGTGGAGGCGCTCGGCAACGACTTTCGCCTGAAACCCATCGGCACCGGGCCCTTCGCCTTCGCCGAGTACAAGCCGAACGAGAGCGTGCGGCTCTCCGCGAACCCGGATTATTTCCGCGGCAAGCCGAAGCTCGGCGGCATCCTCTACCGGCTGATCCCGGCCGATGCGGCCCGCGACCTCGCCTTCACCTCGGGCGAACTCGACATCGTCTACGGCCGCCAGGACCAGCGCTGGGCCGAGCGGTTCGGTCGCGAGCCCGACGTCTCGGTCGACATCGTGCGGCCGGCGGAACTGGCGCTGCTGCATCTGAACATCAGCCACAAGCCTCTCGACGACGTGCGGGTGCGCCGCGCCATCGCCCACGCGATCAGCCAGGCGCAGATCGTCCAGTTCAAGGGTGCCAGCGTCACCGAACCGGCGGTATCGATCATCCCGAAGGGCTATCTCGGCACCGACGACAAGGCGCCGCTGCCGGTATACGATCTCGCCAAGGCCAAGGCGCTCCTGGCCGAGGCCGGGCACCCGAACGGCCTCACCATCACGGCGATCCAGACCAGCCTGCCGACCATGCTGACCGCGATGCAGATCGTGCAGGGCCAGCTCAAGAAGGCCGGGATCGAGCTGAAGCTCGACGTGGTCGACCACCAGACCTTCCACGCCCAGATCCGCAAGGACCTGTCGGACGCGGTCTACTACGCGGCGGCACGCTTCCCCGTCGCCGACACCTACCTGACGCAGTTCTTCGACTCGGCCTCGACGGTCGGCACGCCGACGGCCGTGACGAATTTCTCCCACTGCAACGCGGCCGATGCCGAGATCCGCAAGGCGCGCACCGAGCCCGATCCGGAGACGCAGAAGGCGTTGTGGAAGGCGGCGCAGATCAAGATCATCGAGCAGGTCTGCGCCGTGCCGCTCTCGGAGGGCTTGCAGGTCTGGGCGCACAAGAAGACGGTCGATTACGGCTACGACTTCAAGGGCGCGATCCATCTCGGGCCGGTGATCACCGAGGCGACGGACAAGAAGTAAGTCTTTCTCGGCGCGCGACTTGCCTGCTTCTCACGGCCGGTCGCGCGCGTCCCCGCTCCCCGCGGGCGGGGAGAGGGTTTCGCC
>JAEWKL010000130.1 GCA_023386115.1 Pseudomonadota bacterium | reverse complement strand
GTGGCGGCCGCCGCCGCCTGGGCCGGGCTCTCCGCCCTCGTGGCCTGGCCGCCCGATCTCGGGGATTTCGGCTTCACCCGCGAGCTCGCCGCCGGCTTCGCGGCCGTCAGCGCCCTCGTCCTGGCGGCTGGCTTCCTGCGGCCCGGCGAGGCCGGGCTCGCCCGGCGGGTCCAGGGCGGGTCGCCCTGGCTCATCGTGCTCGCCGGCCTGATCGGCCTGTGGGAGGTGGCGACCGCCAAGGGCGGCTGGCTGCCGATGCCGTTCTTCCCGCCGCCGCAGGCGATCGTCGAGGTCTTCGTCGAGGATTACGCGCGGCTCGCCGACAGCGTCTGGCATTCCTTACGCCTCCTCGGCGGGGGCTACGCTCTCGGGGCGCTCGCCGGCTTCACCCTCGGCGTCGCGGTCGGCTGGTCGCGCAGCGTCGGCTACTGGGTGCACCCGGTCCTGCGCTTCGTCGGCCCGCTGCCGGCCACCGCTTGGCTGCCGCTCGCCTTCTTCGTCTTCCCGTCGAGCGGCGCCGCCTCGACCTTCCTGGTTGCGCTCGCCACCGGCTTTCCCGTCACCGTGCTGACCTGGTCGGGCATCGCCGGGGTCAACAAGGCCTATTACGACGTCGCCCGCACGCTGGGCGCCCGCGAGGGCTTCCTGATCCTGCGGGTGGCGATCCCGGCGGCCCTGCCGCATGTCTTCGTCGGGCTCTTCATGGGCCTCGGCGGCTCCTTCGCGGTGCTGGTGGTGGCCGAGATGCTGGGCGTGAAGGCCGGCCTCGGCTGGTACCTGCAATGGGCGCAAGGCTGGGCGGCCTACGCCAACATGTATGCGGCGCTCGCCGTCATGGCGCTCGCCTGCTCGAGCCTGATCACCCTGCTGTTCCGGGTGCGCGACCGTCTCCTGTCCTGGCAGAAGGGCCTCGTCCAATGGTAGCAGGCCTGATCGCACCGTCGCGAAGCCCCGTCCCGATTCCTGCGGGTGGTCCCGCGCCCGCCCGCGGAGCCGCCCTCTCCCTTCGCGACGTGCGCCATGCCTTCGCGCTGAAGAAAGCGCCGCTTCCGGTCCTCGACGGGGTCTCGTTCGACGTCGAGCCCGGTGCCTTCGTGGCCCTGCTCGGGCCGTCGGGCTGCGGGAAGTCGACGCTCCTGCGCCTCGTCGCCGGGCTGGAGCCGCCGGACGAGGGCCGGATCAGCGTCGACGGGGCGCCGTTGCGCGGTCCGCACCCCTCCCGCGGCCTCGTGTTCCAGGACCCGACGCTCTATCCCTGGCGCAGCGTCATCGGCAACGTCGCGGTCGGGCCGGAAGCCCGGGGGCGGCTGCGGGCGGAGCGCGACCGCGTCGAGGAAGCTTTGGCCCTCGTCGGGCTGTCGGGCTTCGCCGACGCCTTCCCGCACCAGCTCTCGGGCGGCATGGCGCAGCGGGTGGCGCTCGCCCGGGCCCTCGTCAACGCACCGCCGCTGCTGCTCCTCGACGAGCCGCTCGGCAAGCTCGACTCCCTGACCCGCCTGACCATGCAGGCCGAGCTGGTACGGCTGTGGCAGGACAAGGGCTTCACCGCCCTGCTGGTCACCCACGACGTCGAGGAGGCCTTGATGCTGGCCCAGCGCATCCTCGTCTTCTCGGACCGGCCGGCCCGCATCCGGGCGGACATTCCGTGCGATCGGCCCTATCCGCGCCACCGCGAGGATCCGGGCGTCGTCGCCGACCGCCGCACCATCCTGGATCTCCTCGGCACCGCCTGAGGCGGTGGTGCCCGCGCGGCGTCCCGCGCCCGGCGGAGTGACGATCCGCCGAACGTTGTTGCGCGTCGACGATCCCTCACGGTCGAACAGCCCGCCTGGAGGCCGCAGCGGCTCCGAAGCGGCGGAGTCAAGCCGGTCCTCCCGGTCCGCCGCCATCGCCGGCCGGGATCAGGCCCGGGTCAGCTTCGAGACCACGGCGAGCAGCTGCTCGGGCTTGAACGGCTTGGTGATCCAGCCCGTCGCGCCGGCGGCCTTGGCCTGCTGCTTGATGCCCTCGTCCGATTCCGTGCTCAGGAACAGAATCGGCACGCCGGTCAGGGCCGGCAGCGTCCGGAGGGTCTTGATCATCTCGAGGCCGTTCATCACCGGCATGTTGAGATCGGTGATAACGAGATTGAGGGTGTTGGACTTGGCCTTGGCGACGCCCTCGGCACCGTCCCCGGCCTCGATGACGGTATGCCCGGCGGGGCCGAGAACGACCTTGATCATCTGCCGGATGCTCAAGGAATCGTCGACGGCAAGAACGTTGGCCATGGGAAGGAAGCTCCGGAAAGGTCGTGCTGCGGGAAGGGCGTGCTGAATGGCGTGAAGGTCGGCGCGATGCGGTGCTCAGGCGGCGCGGAGGAAGGGGGCCTGCGCGGTCAGGCCGGCCCGCGCGAAGGCGCCCTGCACGACATCGGGCGCGCCGACGAGGGTGAGCCGCTTACCGCGCCGCTCCGCCGTGCTGGCCGCCGAGACGACGAGCTGCACGAAGGCGATGTCGGCGCGCTCGATCCCAGCGCAATCGAGGGCCAGATCCGCGGTCGATGCGAGGGCCGCGGCGATCTCGCCGTGAAGGATGCGGATCGACCGCAAGGTGCAATCGCCCGGCATGGTAACGGAGAGGGAGTCTGACATGACGGCGGCGGTCCTGGCGAGGCGTCCGAACCGCGCCTCCCAGGAAGACTATGCGGACGGCCCGTAAAACTTCCTTGAATCGTTCGATCCGGTCGCGGACAGAACGCTAACGCTGCCGCAAGCATCGGAACCGTAGCGTCACGCGATCCGAGACTCGTCGTGACGAGCGCGGACGCTGCGAACGGTCCGACGGAGTAGGAACGATGATGTCCGAGGTGGCGCGGGTGACGCGGGAGCAACCCCGTACACGGTGGCTGCAGCTCCGCGCGCAAGCGCCGGCCCTCGTCGCGGCCGCGGGCGCCCCGATTGCGGTCGTCTCCGGCGCCGAAGCGGCCGCGCCCTCCGCCGCCGATCTCCAGCATTCCTGCGACCTCCTGCAATCCTGGCTCGGCCTGTCCGCCCTGCAGCGGCGGGCGCTCGATGCCCTGGTCGGCGAGCTCGGTCTCGCGTCGAGCCACATGGAGGAGAGCGTCCACGGCCTGACGCATCGCTTCGAGAACATCGCCACGACGACGCGCGACCAGGCCGAGATCGTGCAGGGCCTCGTCACCTCGATCCAGGCCGTCGAGATCGACGGACGCTCGGTCCCCCTCGCCGACGTCGCCTCCGGACTCGGGGAGACGCTGGCGGCGCTGATGGACAAGGTCGGCCGGCTCTCGCGCGAGGGCGGCGCGACGGCGCGGGCCCTCGATTCGGTGCTGGCCGAGATCGACGCGGTCGAGGGCAGCGTCGCGCGGATCGAGGCCATCAACCGCCAGACCAACCTCCTGGCGCTCAACGCCAAGATCGAGGCGGCGCGGGCGGGTGAGGCGGGCCGGGCCTTCGCGGTGGTGGCCGACGAGGTCCGCCTTCTGGCGCAATCGATCAACGCGCTCTCCGGCACCATCAAGGAGCAGATCGGCTCGATCGCCACCGGCCTGCGCGACAGCCATGGCCTCCTGCAGGACATCGCGACCGTCGACGTCTCGGACGAGAGCCGCAGCGCCGAGGCGCGGGTCCACACCGTGATGCAGGCGCTCGTGGCGCAGAATTCGCGCTTCGCCGGCGTCCTGCAGCAGACCGCCGAGACGACGCAGTCGATCACGGCCGACGTGTCTGGCGCCATCATCGCCATGCAGTTCCAGGACCTGACGAAGCAGCGCCTCCAGAACGGCGAGACCGTTCTGCGGGCGCTGGCCGCCGAACTCGGGCGGATGGCCGAGGCGACGGCGACGCGAGGCCTCGATGCGCCGAGCCCCGCGCCCGATCAGGCCTGGGCCGAGGCGATGATCGCCGCCTGCACCCTCGGCGAGGTCCGGGATCGCCTCCGGCAGCACGTGCTGGGCCGGATGCCGGACCGCGCGCAAGCCGGCAAGGCCGCCGACGCGGCGCAGGCCGCGGACGATCTCGACGGCATCGACCTGTTCTGACGACGCGCTCTCGGGTCGCCAGGCGGAGCGCGTCCGCGCACGCGCACGCGCACGCGCACGCGGGATGCTGGTCCAGCCCTGGATTGTCGCCGCCCCGGCGCCGGCCCGGTGACCCTGCGGGAGCGGAACCGGCGATCGCTGTCGGCAAACGCCCGTTCGACGCGCTCGGGACCACCGTCCTCTGCGTAAGCGCGTCGCGCCGCGCGCCGCCTCCCGGCGGCAGCTCCTCGTCATATCTCTGGGTGAGCCGGCAAATTTTTACCGTAAGGTATCTGCAAATTCCCGCTCGATAACAGAAAATTATTCCTCGCCTGGCAAGATTTGCCCACTGCGAGATTCCGTGTTTCTCAGCACCCACCCTCGATTTCGCGAGTCGCGCCGTCGCCCGTACTTCCGGGTGGCCACGCGGGGCGCGTTAGACAGGCGTGGGACGGGGCGCGGCGTACCGCATTCATCTTCGTGATTCCCGCGCGATCCAAGGGTCGATGCAGACATGACTTCCCTCAACCCGGTCGACGTGTTCCGCATGGAGGCCGACGAGCTTCTCGCCTGCCTCGAGACGACGTTGCTCGATCTCGGCGAGAAGCCGCAGGACAGGGCCCTGATCGACACGGCGTTTCGTGCGCTCCACACCATCAAGGGCTCGGGGGCGATGTTCGGCTTCGAGCGCGTGGCGGCGTTCACGCACGACTTCGAGACGGCCTTCGACCTCGTGCGCCAGGGACGTGTCCCGGCGAGCGTCGACCTCGTGAACGTCGCCCTCTCGGCCAAGGACTATATCCGCCTCCTGATCGAGGATCCGGACGGGGCCGAGCCGGTCTTCGGCCAGGCCATCCTCGACGAGCTCAGCGGCCTCGTCGGCCGGGCGACGGTTCGGGCGGATGGTGCACCGGCGCCGTCCCCCGGGCC
>JAEWKL010000064.1 GCA_023386115.1 Pseudomonadota bacterium | reverse complement strand
CGGCGGCCCCACGCCCAGGGGCAGTTCGCTTACCGCCCACACCTCCGGTCCGTCCTCCGCATCGTCCGCGAAGGCCGACCAGGCGAGACCGGCCATCGGTCCGACCGCGACGACGACCGCTCCCCGCCCGGCGCGCAGGCGGCGCCAGGGTGCGTAGGACGGTGCGGTGCGGCCCGCCGGCACCTCGCCGCGCCCGAGCCGGACATAGACCGGCCCCGGGTCACTCCCAGCCGCCGCGACCACGGCGGCGACGTCGCTGTCGAAGGCCGGGACGAAGATGCGCAAGGACGGCAGCGTGGAGAGGATTCCGTAATCCTCGAGCGCGTGATGGGTCGGGCCCATCACCCCGTAGGCGTAGCCGCCGCCATTGGCGAGCAGGCGCACGGGCAGGCGATGGAAGCACACGTCGTTGCGGATCTGCTCGAAGGCGCGGGCGTAGCAGAACGGCGCGATGGTGTAGGTCCAGGGCTCCAGGCCCTCGCTGGCGAGTGCCGCCGCCACCCCAATCATGTTCTGCTCGGCGATGCCGGCATTGAGGAAGCGCTCGCCGAGCGCGTCGCGCAGCGGCTCCAGGGCGCCGAAGCCGAGATCGCCGGTGAGGAAGACGAGGTCGGGATGCGTCGCCCGGGCGACCAGCGCCTCGCACAATTCGCGCCGCATCAGGCCCTCTTCCCGGTGCCGGGGCTTGCTTCGCCGAGGATCGCTTCGCCGAGCATCGCCTGGCCGAGCATCGCCTGGCCGAGGATCGCCTGGCCGAGGATCGCGTCCTCGACCTGCTCCCCGGTGAGCGGCAGGTAGTGGCTGTCGAGACGCCCCTCGATGGCGGGGACCCCACGGCCCTTCACCGTGTGCAGGACGACGACCACCGGCCGGTCGGTTCCGGGCGCGAGGGCGCGGCGCATGTCGGCGAGGTCGTGCCCGTCCGCCTCGCGGATCTCGACGGCGAAGCCCGCCAGCACCCGCCCGATCGGGTCGAGGGAGGCGACCTCGTCGGTCGTGCCGAAGCCCTGGAGGCGGTTGTGGTCGATCAGGATCGTCAGGTTGGACAGCCGCCGGTGGGCGCAGAAGATCAGGGCTTCGAAGGTCGAGCCCTCCTGCCACTCGCCGTCGGAGGTCAGGCAGAAGACCCGACCCTCCCGGCCTTGCAGCCGCGCCGCGAGCGCGAGCCCGCCGGCAAGGGACAGGCCGTGCCCGAGGCTGCCGGTGCCGAAGCGGATTCCCGGCAGGCCGCGGGCGGGCGGATATCCGGCAGGAGGATGTCCGGGAAGCCGGGTGCCGTCGGCGTGGAAACTGTCGAGCTCGGCATCGGTGACGAGGCCCCGGCTCCAAAGGGTGACGTAGAGCGCGCCTGCCGCGTGGCCCTTCGAGAGAACGAAGCGGTCGGCATCGGTCAGCATCTCGTGATGGACCAGCATCATCGCGTCGAGGGCCGAGAGATTGCCGCCGACATGCCCGACGCCGGCCGTCCGGTGCATCGCGAGGAGCCGCCAGCGCGCCAGCGTCAGCAGACCGGGCGCGATCGGCGCGGGTCCGGCCGGAGCGGCGCCGTGCGGCGGGGTCTCCGCCCGAAGGGTCTGTCCACGCCGTGCCATCCGCCCGAGGTTCCGCTGCTTTCCGCCGACGAAACGACAGGTGTGGTTAGCGTCTGGTTAAGAAGTGCGTCGCCGCGACGGCGCCCGGCACCGCGATCATCCCGCCCGCCTCGTCGTGCCGGGTCGAGGGCAGAGACGACCGGCGTGCTGCC
Source organism: Pseudomonadota bacterium (assembly GCA_023386115.1). Lineage (GTDB taxonomy): Bacteria > Pseudomonadota > Alphaproteobacteria > Rhizobiales > Beijerinckiaceae > Methylobacterium. Next base: position 1,199 of record JAEWKL010000064.1, on the reverse strand, counting down.
GTGGGTGCGATCTGTGGCCGACAGGATCGTCCCGGCCTTTGCTGGCGATCCGAAATGGCCATCAATGCACTAATGGCAATTAACCACGTCATCCTTCTCGTCGTCTCTTGCGCCGTGCGAGGAAATGCCTTCCGTCGATCCCGAATCGACTGCGGTGAGACGATGGCGCGTTTACCGGCGACTCAGCTTTACGTGTGAAATTGTCGCAGACGGCCGATCGGTGTGGCGGAGTTTGTTCGTGCGTTGCTTCAAGCTCCTGCTGCTGTCCGGATTCCTGTGCCTGCCGCCGGCCCTCGCCGCGGCGCAGGAATGCGGGGCCAAGGCGCTCGGCACCGCCCGCACCCTCGAAGTGTCGTTCACGCAGGGGCCGGTCGGCAAGGCGAGCTACGGACGCACATTGCCGCTCGAACGCGGCGAGGTGGTGCTGACCTTCGACGACGGCCCGCTGCCCCGGCGCACGCGGGCGGTGCTCGACGCCCTCAAGGCCGAATGCGTCAAGGCGACGTTCTTCGTCGTCGGCAGCATGGTGGCGCAGTTCCCCGACACCCTGCGCCGGACCGCCGCCGAGGGCCACACCATCGCGAGCCACACCTGGTCGCACTGCTACCTCGACCGGGTCCGCAACCCCGAGGTGCGGCGCGACCAGATCAATGGCGGCCTCGAGGCCGTCCGCACCGTCCTCACCGACGACGAGCCGGCGCTGTCGCCGTTCTTCCGCTTCCCCGGCCTCGGGCACAGCCCCGCCCTCGACCGTTACGCGGCGGCGCAGAAGCTGGTGCCGTTCAGCATCGACGTCGACGGCGACGACTGGAAGAAGATTTCTCCGGCGGCGGTGATGGCGCGGGTGCTCAGGCGCCTCGACGCGGCGGGGCGGGGGATCATCCTGCTCCACGACATCCAGCCCCGGACCGTGGCGATCCTGCCCGAGCTGCTGCGCCAGCTGAAGGCGCGCCAGTACCGCGTCGTCCACGTCGTGCCGGCGCGGGCCGATACGAAGGCCGCGCTGGCGGCGCTCGACGCCCCAAGGGGACGGCCGATCCGCCTCGCCCTCGACCGGCTCGGCGCCCGCATGGCGTCCTTCCGCGTGGCCGCCGGCCTCGCCGAGGAGGGGCCGGTCCTCCTGCGGGCGGGCCTGTTCGAGGAGACGGAGACGCCGCCCGCGCCGCCGACCCGGGACCAGAGCCGGACCGGCGAGGCGG
>JAEWKL010000056.1 GCA_023386115.1 Pseudomonadota bacterium | reverse complement strand
GGGCGGCCCCCCCCCCCCCCCCGGTGCCACGGCGCCGGCTAAGCCCAAACGGGTGCCTCATGCGGTCGTCGGGGTCGGCTCGATGCCTTGCGTCGATTGGCGGTTCAACGACGGACCGATCTTCGCTCCGATGGGCGACGCTCCCGGGTCCGGGTGAGGGACGGCCATTCCGCGCATGGTCGCATCGTCGTGGTGGCTCCGTCGTCGGCAGCGGGACGGCGCGTCGAGCCTTCGCAGGAACGCTCCGGGCCACGTCATGGACAACACCCGCGCATCCTCCGAGGCCGGGCGTCACGTGCCCCGATCGACCATGAGCGCCGTGCGGACCAGCTCGGCCAGGCTGCCGGCCTGCATCTTGGCCATCACGTTGGCCCGGTAGATCTCGACCGTCCGCGGGCTGATGCCGAGATCCTGGGCGATGACCTTGTTGGGCTTGCCGGCCACCAGCTCGTCGAGAACCTGAAGCTCGCGCTCGGAGAGCGCCGCAACGCGCTGCCGGATCTCGGCGGCGACGGCGTCGCGCTCCGCGCTCCTGCGCCCGCGGTCGAGGGCGGCGCGCACCGCGGTCAGGAAGACCTCGTCGTCGAACGGCTTCTCGATGAAGTCGACCGCTCCCTCCCGCATCGCCGCGACGGCGAGCGGCACGTCGGCGTGCCCGGTCATCACGATCACCGGCAGCCCGTCGCCCCGCGCCTTGAGGCGGCGCAGGAGCTCGATCCCGTCGATGCCCGGCATGCGCACGTCGGTGACGAGGCAGCCCGTCGGTTGCGCGACGGCCCCCAGGAAGGCGGCGGCCGAGTCGTGCAGGCGCACGGGGATCCCGTCGGAGGCGAGCAGGAAGGCGAGCGATTGCCGGACCGCCAGATCGTCATCGACCACATGCACCAGCATCTCACCCGACATCGTCCAGCTCCCTCCGGTCGACCGCCCGCAGCGTGAAATGGAACCGCGTCCCCTCGCTCGGCCGCGACTCGGCCAGGATCTTGCCGCCATGCGCCTCCACGATGGTGCGGCAGATCGAGAGGCCGACCCCCATCCCATGCGCCTTGGTGGTCACGAAGGGCTGGAACAGGCGCTCCGCCACCTCGGGCGCGAGGCCCGGACCCGTATCGGCGACGCCGACCTCCACGAGCCCCTCCTCCGGCAGGGCCCGGGTGGTCACGCGCAGCTCGCGCCGGGGCCCGTCCTGCATCGCCTCGATGGCGTTGCGGATCAGGTTGAGCAGCACCTGCTGGACCTGGATCCGGTCAGCGAGGACGAGCGGCGCCTGAGGGTCGAGGGAGAAGGTGACGTGCACCCCGCGCTCCTTGGCGCCGACGAGGGCCAGCGCGCTCGCCTCCTCGATCAGCTTCGGCAGTTCCTCGATATGGCGCTCGCCCTCGCCGCGGGCGACGAACTCGCGCAGGTGCCGGATGACCTGCCCCGCCCGCAGGGCCTGGGTGGCGGCCTGGTCCACCGCGTCGGCGAGCATCGCCATCTCGGGGGGCTGCACCCCCTCGGTGCCCTGCATCCGGTCGATGAGGCGGCGGCAGCCCTTGAGGTAGCTGGCGATGGCGGTGAGCGGCTGGTTGATCTCGTGGGCGAGCGTCGAGGCCATCTCGCCGAGCGCGGTGAAGCGCGACATGTGGACCAGCTCGGATTGCAGCTCCTGCAGCCGCGTCTCGGTGCGCTGGCGCTCGGTGAGGTCGCGGATGAAGCCCGTGAAGTAGCGCGCGCCCGACGAGCGCATCTCGCCGACGGCGAGTTCCATCGGGAAGGTCGAGCCGTCCCGGCGCTGGCCGACCACGACGCGCCCGATGCCGATGATGCGGCGCTCGCCGGTGGCGCGGTAGCGGGCCATGTAGGAATCGTGCCGGCTGCGATAGGGCTCCGGCATCAGCAGGCTGACGTTGCGGCCCACCACCTCCTCGGGCGCGTAGCCGAACTGGCGCACGGCCGTGGCGCTGAAGGACTGGATCCGGGCCGCCTCGTCGATGACCACCATCGCGTCCGGGACCGTCTCCAGGATCGAGCGCAGATGCGCCTCGCGGGAGCGCAGCTCGATCTCGGCCTGACGCTGCGCCCGGATGCTGAACACCACGCCGCGGTGGCGGATCGGCCCGCCCTCGGGATCGATCTCGACGCTGCCGCGCGAGCGCAGCCAGTCGGTCTCGCCGTCGGGGCGCACGACCCGGTAATCGACCTCGTAGGCGCCGCCCCGTTCGAGGGCGCGCCGGATGGCCCGCGCCCGGGCCTCGCGGTCGTCCGGATGGACCAGCTCCTGCGACGCCTCGAAGGTGGTCAGGCGCTCCGGCGAGACGCCGAACAGCCGGGCGCCGCTCGGCGAGACGGTGACCCGGCCGGTGGGCACGTCGAGCGACCAGAAGCAGATGCCGACCTCCTCGAGGGTCCGGCGCAGCTCATCGTCGTGAAGCGCCTCACTCTGCAGCGCCTCCCCGTGCAGGTCCTGGGATTTCGGTGCGCTGTGGCCGCTCGGGGCGGGGTGATGGGGATGGTCGGACGTCGTCATGCGGGTCAGCGGCGGCGGGGGCCTCCCGCCGCGGTCGGATACCATCCATCAGTAGCAGGATCCGCATCCCGTGTCCGCCCAAGACCTACGTACGAGACCTGCCTGCGAGACCGGTCTCCAGCATGCCCGGTGTCGCGCCGCCCGTCACGCATCGAGGCGCCGGAGCGCCGCCCTGTCCTGCACCTCGACGGCGCGCCGGTGGTTCGCCAGCGCGATGACCCCCTCCCGCTCCAGCTGCGTGAAGGTGCGCGACACGCTCTCGATCGTCAGGCCGAGATGGTCGGCGATGTCGGCCCGCGACATCGGCAGGGCGATCGGGCCCTCCGTCCCGAACCGCCCCGCCAGCCCGAGCAGGAAGCTCGCGACCCGCTCCTTGGCCGACTTGCGCCCCAGCAGCAGCATGTGGTCCTGCGCCCGCTCCAGCGCCCGCAGCATCGCCGCCGCCACCTCGTGGGCGAGGGCGCCGGCCTCGCCCGTCAGCGCGTCGCGGTCGCTGCGGCGATGGGCGACCAGGGTCGTGTCGACGAGAGCGTCGGCCCCGGTGCGGCGCTCGGCGCCGGCCTCGAGGCCGAAGATGTCGCCCGGGAGATGGAAGCCGTCGATCTGCCGGCGGCCGTCGCTGAGGAGGCGGTAGGTCCGCACCGCGCCGGACACGACCTTGTAGAAATGCACGACGCGGTCGCCCTCGGCGTAGATCTCCTCCTCGGCCTCGAAGCGGCGGCGCGCGCCCGCCGCCGCGCCGTCCTGCCGGAGCAAGGCGGCCGGAGCGGGGCCGGCATTCAGCGCGGGGCCGAGGCCAGCGGTGGCGAGAGCGAGCGGCATGGGAGAGGCCCCGTCGGATGGCGTGTGACGAGGCCATGGCTACGGCACCGGAGCCGAACGGGACATTCCGGTCCAGCGCTTAAGGGATTTCCCGTAAGCGAGCGGCCGAGGCGGCGAGCGCGTCGTGGATGCCGGCGACCAGCGATCCGTCCTCGAAGGGCTTCTCCACCACTTGCCGGAACCCGGCCCGGGTCGCGCGCTGCCGCAGGTCCTCCGTGAGACGGCCGGTGACCAGGATGGCGGGCAGGCCGATCCGGCGCGCGCGCAGGGCGTCGGCCAATGCGAGCCCGTCCATGCCCGGCATGCGATAATCGACGATCAGGCACCCGGTCCGGGGCAGCCCGGCCGCCTCGCCGGGC
>JAEWKL010000039.1 GCA_023386115.1 Pseudomonadota bacterium | reverse complement strand
GCTCTGGGTCCACGGCTCGGGCGGCGCCGCGGGAGGGACACCGGATTCCGGCGCGTCGGGGCGCACCAGGGCGTCGGCCATCCAGCTCGGGGTCGCGCGCCGGCTCAAGGTGTAGTCCCGCTGGGTGGGCGGCGCCGGGGGGGCGAATCGGCGGGCCAGGAGCGCCCGCAGGCTCATCACCGTCTGCGCGAGGACGCCCAGGGGGCGCTCCCGGCGCTCGGGCGTGCGGAGATGATCGCGCACCCGCTGGGGCGCGCGCGGCGAAGAGTCGGAGAAGGGTGGCCGTCCCGATTGTCTCATGGTGCCGAATGGTGTGTGAGCGGCCCGCGGCCGCGTACGTGGCACCAGTTACGCACGGCATCGTTAACGCCCGATTAGGCACGGGAGCCGGTACCAGCCGGCACGCGGGCGCGTTAAGGACCAGGGGCATTTCCGGCGAGACGAGGCTGCCAGCGCGATGTTTCGATCCCTCTACCGGCACGGCTTCGCCCGCGTCGCGGCCTGCGTCGGCCGCAGCCACATCGCCGATCCGGACGCCAACGCGGCCGAGATCCGGCTCCTGGCCGAACGGTGCGACCGGGACGGCGTCGCGGTGGCGGTGTTTCCGGAGCTCTGCCTGTCGGGCTACGCGCTCGAGGACCTGCTTCTGCAGGAGACGCTCCTGGAGCGGGTCGAGGCGGCGCTCAGGCTCCTCGTCGAGGCCAGCCGCGGGCTGATGCCGGTCCTGGTCGTCGGCGCCCCCCTGCGCCACCGCAACCGGATCTACAACACCGCCGCCGTGATCCATCGCGGCCGGCTGCTCGGCGTGGTGCCGAAGAGCTACCTGCCGAACTACCGCGAGTTCTACGAGAAGCGCCACTTCGCCCCCGGGGCCGGGGTGACGGGCGAGACGATCCGGATCGGCGGGAGCGAGGCGCCGTTCGGCACCGACCTCCTGTTCCCGGCCGAGGACCTGCCCGGCCTCGTCCTCGGGGTCGAGGTCTGCGAGGACATGTGGATCCCGGTCCCGCCCTCGGCGCTCGCCGCGCTCGCCGGGGCCACGGTGCTCGCCAATCTCTCGGGCAGCCCGATCACCATCGGGCGGGCGGAGAGCCGGACGCTCCTGTGCCGCTCGGCCTCGGCGCGCTGCCTCTCCGCCTATATCTACGCCGCGGCGGGCCCCGGCGAATCGACCACCGACCTCGCCTGGGACGGCCAGACCGCGATCTACGAGGACGGCGAGATGGTCGCGGAAGGCGCCCGCTTCCCCGCCGAGCCGCAGGTGACGCTGGCCGACATCGACCTCGACCGCCTGCGCCAGGAACGGGCCCAGATGGGCAGCTTCGACGACAACCGGACGGCCCTGACGCCCGGCGCGCCGGCCTATCGCCGGGTGTCGTTCCGGGTGGCGCCGCCCGACGCCGATCTCGGCTTTCATCGCACGGTCGAGCGCTTTCCCTTCGTGCCGGCCGATGCCAAGCGCCTCGCCCAGGATTGCTACGAGGGCTACAACATCCAGGTCGCCGGCCTCGTCCAGCGCCTGCAGGCCATCGGCACCCGCCGCGTCGTGATCGGCATCTCGGGCGGGCTCGACTCGACCCACGCGCTGATCGTGGCGGCCCGCGCCTTCGACCAGCTCGGCCTGCCGCGCTCGGACATCCTCACCTACACGATGCCGGGCTTCGCCACCTCGGACGAGACCAAGGGCAACGCCCACCGGCTGATGGCCTCGCTCGGCACCCGCGCGGCCGAGCTCGACATCCGCCCGGCCGCCCGGCAGATGCTGACCGACATGGGCCACCCGTTCGGGCGGGGCGAAGAGGTCTACGACGTCACCTTCGAGAACGTGCAGGCGGGCCTGCGCACCGACTACCTCTTCCGGCTCGCCAACCAGCACGACGCGATCGTGATCGGCACCGGCGACCTGTCGGAGCTGGCGCTCGGCTGGTGCACCTACGGCGTCGGGGACCAGATGTCCCATTACGCGGTCAATGCCGGGGTGCCCAAGACCCTGATCCAGCACCTGATCCGCTGGGTGATCGCCTCAGACCAGTTCAGCCCGGAGGTCGGCCGCACCCTGGAGGCGATCCTCGACACCGAGATCTCGCCCGAGCTGGTGCCGGCGCGGGAGGGCGAGACGATCCAGAGCACCGAATCGAAGATCGGTCCCTACGCGCTGCAGGATTTCAACCTGTTCTACACGCTGCGCTACGGCTACCGGCCCTCGAAGATCGCCTTCCTGTCGCTGATGGCCTGGGAGGATGCCGCACGCGGCCCCTGGCCGCCCGGTTTCCCGGAGGCGAAACGGGGCACCTACGCCCTGCCCGAGATCCGGGCCTGGCTGGCGGTGTTCCTGCGCCGCTTCTTCGGCTTCAGCCAGTTCAAGCGCTCGGCCCTGCCGAACGGTCCCAAGGTGGCGGCGGGCGGCGCCCTCTCGCCCCGCGGCGACTGGCGTGCGCCGTCGGACGGCAATGCCCGCGCCTGGCTCGACGAGCTGGAGCGCAACGTCCCGCAGGGCTGAGCCGGTCTCGCCTGGTCACCGGCTTCCGCGACAAAACCGGCGACGGACCAAGACCCGGAGCGGGCGACGCGCTGGCTGCCGAGGCGTCGCCCGCCTCGGGTCAGAAACTCCACTGGAGTATATGCGTTGGTCGGGCCTCGGGGCCGGGACGAGCCCCCACACGAGAGCCCGCCCTATGGCCGCCACGCCCTCCGACACCGATGCCCTGCCGAACGGCCCGCTCGACGACCGCGCGGTGCATGTCTGCGTCGACATGCAGAACCTGTTCGCCCGGCAGACCGCCTGGCACACGCCCTGGATGGGCCGGGTGCTGCCGCGGGTCCTGCACCTCGCAGGCGCGGTGCCGGAACGCACGCTGTTCACCCGCTTCGTCCCGGCGCAAGCCCCCGGCGAGGGGCGGGGCTGCTGGAAGCGCTACTGGGAGCGCTGGGCCGAGATGACGGTGGAGCGGCTCGGGCCGGAGATGGTGGAGCTGGTGCCGGAGCTGGCCGCGCTGACGCCTCCGGCTGAGATCGTCGACAAGACCGTCTACTCGCCCTGGATGGAGCCGGGCCTGGAGCGCGCCCTGCAGGCGCGCCGGGCCGAGACCCTGGTGATCACCGGGGGCGAGACCGATGTCTGCGTGCTCGCCACCGTGCTCGGCGCGGTCGATCGCGGCTACCGCATCGTGCTCGCCACCGACGCGGTCTGCTCCTCCTCGGATGAGACCCACGACGCGATGATGACGCTCTACCGGCAACGCTTCGGCCAGCAGCTCGAAGTGGCGACCACCGATCAGATCCTGCACAATTGGATTAATTCGCAGTCGCCGGCACGATGATGCCGTGCGTTGTCGCGTGCCCCGTCGGTATCGGCACCCTATCGCATGTCGTTCCGCGGTTCCCAGCTCGCACGTTTTCGTGATGACGGCCGTTCCTGTGGGTCGCGACCTAGCGTCATGGTCGAGATTGCGGTGGCGTTCGGCACTGGCGGCTGACATAGTCTCGGCCAAATCGGCCGTTAGCGAATGGACGCCATGGCAGCACCTGCGAGCGGAGGCGATCCGATGCGAAGCTACAACCTGTTCTGCCTGAAGGGGCTCGACGGCCTGGTCTGCGCGGTGCCGGAGGATTACGCCGTGCCGGCCTTCGTCACCGAGGCGCGCTGGGCCTTCGGCGGCAAGCTCGACGGCAGCACGCCCGAACCCAGCGGCTTCGACGGCGCCGCTGCCGCGACCGCGGTGCGCTTCAACGGCTTCTACCTCTTCCAGAACATGTCCCCAGCGCAGGGCTGAGGGCACTCCGTGGGGGAACGTCCCGTTTCCTGCACGACGACCCGTCTGACTCTGAGATCCCGGCGAGCATTCCTTAAAGGTCGGCGAGGCATGATCGCGGCATCCGAAACCCGCGAGGCCGAACGGGGCTGGCCGCCATGTCCGACATGTCCGAATTGCGCAGGGAGACCCGCCTGCGGACGTTCCTGAAGGGGCGCATCATCTTCAACAACGGCAATTCCAGCATGGATTGCCTGGTGCGGGATCTCTCTGCCTCCGGCGCGCGGCTGATGCTCAGCCAGACCGCGACCCTGCCGGAGGGCTTCGACCTCGTCATCCCGGCCAAGGACCGCACCCACAAGGCGACGTTGCGCTGGCGCAAGGCCGACAGCGTCGGGGTGACCTTCGCGGAGGAGGCGGTGCGGTCACCGGCCGCACCGGACGCGACGCCGGCGGTGCTGCTCGCCCGCATCCGCGAACTGGAGGCCGAGAATGCCTCCCTGCGCCGCCAGTTGAAGGTGGCGGAGGCGATGGTGCTCGATCGCGAGCTCTAAGCAGATGTCGCGGACGCCGACCTTGTGGCGAAAATCCGCGACGGCACAACAACCTCGGCGGATGACGACGGGCTTGCCACTGCAAGCCCGCCTGGGTCGCGGCCTCCGGAACGGATGAAGGGCCGCCCCGTCACCAGGGCGGCCCTTCCATTGCCGAACCGCGGTCCGACGGGTCGATCTGTCAGGATCTCACCGATCCTGGACTGTTCGTCGTACGCTCAGGCCGTGAAGCCGGAGGCGACGATCCAGGTCCGGCGCGCAGACGACCGCGGCTGATGACAATGAGACACTGGATCACCTCCTTTCCTGTTGTTGCCGATGATCCGAATGTAAGGGTTCATCGGCCTGACGCAATCCATTCGAGGCGCGGCGAAGGGTCCGCGGCTCTGCACCTTGACCTCGGCCTTCCGCCGATCATCTCCCCCGCATGAAGAACCGTGGCTTCCTCAAGCTCGCCAGCGCCATGACGGTGATGACGCTCGGCGGCGTCGGCTACGCCGCCCATCGGCGCAGCCGCAATCCCTATTACCGGGGCCCGGTCAGCGACCATTTCGACGGTGTGCGGTTCTTCTCGCCGGGCCAGCCGCAGGACAAGGCTGCGGCCGAATTGGTGCGCTGGCAGCTCGGCGGCGGCCGGGAGGCCTGGCCGGCGCGGGTCCCGAGCCCGTTCCCGCAGGACACGCCGCCCGAGCGGGTCGAGGGCCTGCGGGTGGTCCATATCGGGCATGCCAGCCTGCTGATCCAGGTCGCGGGCCGCAACATCCTGGTCGATCCGGTCTACGCCAGGCGCGCGAGCCCTGTGGGCTTCGCCGGGCCGAAGCGTGCCAACCCGCCGGGCGTCGCCTTCGCGGCGCTGCCGCCGATCGATGCGGTGCTCATCACCCACAACCACTACGACCATCTCGACGGTCCGATCCTGGCCCGGCTCTGGGCCGAGCACGCGCCGACCTTCGTGGCGCCGCTCGGCAACGACGCGATCATCCGCGCGTACGACGCCACGGTCCCGGTCGAGACCCGGGACTGGGGCGGCTCGGTCGATCTCGGCGGCGGCCTCGCCGTGCATCTGGTGCCGGCCACTCACTGGTCGGCACGGGGCGTGAACGACCGGCGCATGGCGCTGTGGTGCGCCTTCGTGCTCACCACCCCTTCGGGCGTGCTCTACCATGTCGGCGATACCGGCTACGGCGACGGGGCGATCTTCCGGGCGGTGCGCGAGCGCTTCGGCGCGCCCCGCCTCGCCACCCTGCCGATCGGCGCCTACGAGCCGCGCTGGTTCATGCAGGCCCAGCACATGAACCCGGAGGAAGCGGTGCGGGTGTTCCGCGATGTCGGCGCCGAGCAGGCGCTCGGCCACCACTGGGGCACGTTCCGTCTCACCAATGAGAGCGCGGGCGAGCCGGCCGAGGCTTTGGGGCGGGCGCTGGCGGAGGCGGAGGTGCCGGCGGAGCGGTTCCTGGCGCTCAGGCCGGGACAGGTCTGGGGCGGATAGATCCGCCCCGGATCGGGCTCAGAGGATGAACCGGCTCAGATCCGCGTTCTGCGCCAGGCTCTCGACCCGGTCGCGGACGTAAGCCGCATCGATCGTCACCGTCTCGCCCGAGCGGTCGGGCGCGGTGAAGGACACGTCGTCGAGCACCCGTTCCAGCACCGTCTGGAGCCGACGTGCGCCGATATTCTCGACGGACGAGTTCACATCGACGGCGACCTTGGCCAGCGCGTCGATCGCGTCGTCGGTGAAGTCGATCGTCACGCCCTCCGTCGCCATCAGGGCGACCGCCTGCTTGGTCAGGCTCGCCTCGGTCTCGGTCAGGATGCGGCGGAAATCGTCGACGGTCAGCGGGCTCAGCTCGACCCGGATCGGCAGGCGTCCCTGAAGCTCCGGCAGCAGGTCGGAGGGCTTCGAGACGTGGAAGGCGCCGCTGGCGATGAACAGGATGTGGTCGGTCTTGACCGGTCCGTGCTTAGTGGCCACCGTGGTGCCCTCGATCAAGGGCAGCAGGTCGCGCTGCACGCCCTCGCGCGAGACGTCGGCGCCGGAGCGGCCTTCCCGGGCGCAGATCTTGTCGATCTCGTCGAGGAAGACGATGCCGTTGTCCTGCACGTCGCGCAGGGCCTCCTGCACCACGCTGTCCTGGTCGAGGAGCTTGTCGGATTCCTCGCTGATGAGCGGCGCGTAGGCGTCGCGGACGGTCATCCGCCGCGGCTTGCCCTTCTGGTTGCCGAGCGCCTTGCCGAGCATGTCGCCGAGGTTGATCGCCCCCATGGCGGCGCCGGGCATGCCCGGGATCTCGAACATCGGCAGGCCTTGCGACGCGCCGGCCGCCAGTTCCAGCTCGACCTCCTTGTCGTCAAGCTCCCCGGCGCGCAGGCGCTTCCGGAACGCGTCGCGGGTGGGCTGGCTCGCGGTCGGTCCGACGAGGGCGTCGAGGACGCGGGCCTCGGCCGCGGCCTCCGCCTTGGCCTGAACCCCCCGGCGCTTCTCGTCGCGCTTCAAGCCGATCCCGACTTCGACGAGGTCGCGCACGATCTGCTCGACGTCGCGGCCGACATAGCCCACTTCCGTGAACTTCGTCGCCTCGACCTTCAGGAACGGCGCGCCGGCGAGCCGCGCCAGGCGGCGCGAGATCTCGGTCTTGCCGCAGCCGGTCGGGCCGATCATCAGGATGTTCTTGGGCGCCACCTCCTCGCGGAGCGGTCCCTGGAGCTGCTGGCGGCGCCAGCGGTTGCGCAGCGCGATCGCGACCGCGCGCTTCGCGTCGCCCTGGCCGACGATGTAGCGGTCGAGCTCGGAGACGATTTCGCGGGGAGAAAAGGTGGTCATGGGATGCTTTGCCGGGGCTCGCGGCCGAAGGTGAGGGGTGGATCGGAGCGGGCGGCGGTCAGGCCGCGTCCAGGCTCTCGATCACCAGGTTGCCGTTGGTGTAGACGCAGATCTCGGCGGCGATCCGCATGGCGCGGCGCACGATCGCCTCGGCGTCGAGGTCCTGCTCCTCCAGCGCCCGCGCGGCGGCCAGCGCGTAGTTGCCGCCCGAGCCGATCGCCATCACGCCGCCCTCGGGCTCCAGCACGTCGCCGGCGCCGGAGAGGAGCAGGCTCACATCCTTGTCGGCCACCAGCATCATCGCTTCGAGGCGGCGCAGGTAGCGGTCGGTGCGCCAGTCCTTGGTCAGCTCGACGCAGGCCCGGGTGAGCTGGCCCGGATACTGCTCGAGCTTGGCCTCCAGCCGCTCGAACAACGTGAAGGCGTCGGCGGTGGCGCCGGCGAAGCCGCCGATCACCGCCCCCTTGGCCAAGCGGCGCACCTTGCGGGCGTTGCCCTTGACGATGGTCTGGCCGAGGCTGACCTGCCCGTCGCCCCCGATCACCACCCGGCCGCCCTTGCGCACCATCAGGATCGTCGTCGCATGCATGCGGGGGGCGCCCCCCGCGTCGTCACTGGCCAAGGATGTCTCTCCGGGCAGGCTGTCTTCGTCGTGCTGCGGCGTAGGTGGGGGTTCGCGGCGCGTTCGTCCAGCGGGGCGACGCCCATCGTGCTGGACCATCGCCATGACGTTGGGTCATATCGGGTGCGTTGAGCGAATCACCGCCTGCGCGCTATCGCCGGACATCCGATGCCGAAGGGCGACCAGAAACACCGTGCGAAACGGTTCAACGAGGGAGCCAAGCTGCTCGCCTCGCTGTTCAATTCGTTGGCCATCGCCGTGTTCGGAGCCGCCTTCGTGATCCCGATCACGCAGGGTCGCTACGACGTGTTTGCCAAGGGCGGGGGACTTCTCCTGGTCGCTGGCCTATGTTTCCATCTTGCCGGTCAGGCCGCACTTCGCTTCCTTATGGCAGAGGACTGACACAGATGACCGTCGCCTATGCGTGGCAGATCCTCGGCGTGAGCGCCGCCTTGATCGTCGGCGGCCTGCTCGCCCTCAAAGTCGCGTCCAACATCTACGACCGCAAGACGCGGGAGATCGAGGAACGGCGGGCTGCCGGTGAATGAGGGCTGCGAGGCGGCGCCATGCTGATCGTGTTCGGTGGTCTGCCCGGAACGGGCAAGACGACGATCTCCCGCCGCGTCGCCCGCGCCCTCGCGGCGACCCATCTGCGGGTCGACCTCATCGAGCAGGCGATGCGGGATTCGGGCGTGCCGGCGGGCGCCGTGGGCGCCTCCGGCTACGCGGTGGCGCAGACCCTCGCGGGCGCGAATCTCGGCGACGGGCGGGTCGTCGTGGCCGATTGCGTCAACCCGGTCACCGCGAGCCGGGAGGGATGGCGGGCGGTGGCTGCCCGCGCCGCGGTGCGGCTGACCGAGGTCGAGGTCGTGTGCTCGGATCCGCACGAGCATCGCCGCCGCGTCGAGGAGCGGGTGTCGGACATTCCCGGCCTCGTCCTGCCCGCATGGGAGGCGATCCTGCGCAGCGACTACGAGCCGTGGGACCGGCCGCACCTCGTCATCGACAGCGCCGGGTCGTCGCCCTCGGAGGCGGTTGCCGCCGTGCTCGGGATCGTGGCGCGAGACCGGCCGGCCTGAGGCCGAGGCGCCGGATCATCCGGGCTGGCTCCCATGACGGACGCCTTCAGGCGCCGGGGCACGCGAGACCGAGACGTAGGCTATTCCTCGATCATCGACCGATCGAGCTTGCGCCGACCACGGAGTACGCGGACAATCTCGATCGTCTCAACCTCGACACGGTAGAAGATCAGGTACTGTCTGATCACAAAGTGTCGAATGTCAGGAATGTCGAATGTCAGGAGCGATGTCCCAGCGCGAGGCACCCGAATAGAGGTGGTGCGCGAGTTGCTGCCAACGTTGCTCGATGGCGTCGAGCATGCGATCGGCCGCGCCCGAAATCATATTGCGCGAGGCTCGACCAGATGTCGATCAGATCCTCGTCGGCCCGGCGGGTGCGCCGGACCGTCCTCACCGATCGATCTTCGCGGCAGACACCTCGAAGCGCCGGCGTGCCTCGGCCTTCACCTCTGCCATGCTGTCCCACTGGCTCGGCCCGCTCTCCAGACCTTCGCGGACCAACTCGCGCAACTCCTCGATCGAGTAACCGTGCGTGGCATCGTGACGGTCTCGATGCTGCTTCCACAAGCGCACTGCCTCCCCGATCGCCTCGCTCGTCGAGGTATACTCACCCGCCTCGACAGCTTGGTGCACGGACTCGGCGATCTCGGATGGGAGTTCGACAGTGAAGGTTTCAACAGCAGCCACCAGACCCCTCGCCCCGAGAGATTGCGTGCCCCTAACGGACCGCGGCGCAACGCACGACAATCATCATACGCGCACGTTCCGGCCCCGTGCGAGGACGGAACGACGCCATCCCTACACCACCACCGTGATCGCCTCCGCCGCCCGGGTCAGCGCCGTGTAGAGCCAGCGGGCCCGATGCTCGCGGAAGGCATACGATTCATCGAACAGCACGACCTTGTCCCATTGCGACCCCTGCGCCTTGTGCACGGTGAGCGCGTAGCCGTAGGTGAATTCTTCCGTTTCGCGCCGCAGGATCGCCGGCACCTCCTCGTCGCTGCCGGCGATGACCGAGCGCAAGACCCGGATATCCTGAGGCTTGCGGCGGAGCGCCGGATCGTCCTCGGGCACCACGTCGAGGCGCACGAGGTCGGGCCGGGGCGCGGCGCGCAGGGCCTGGACGGTCCAGGTCGAGCCGTTGAGCAGGCCCTTGGTGCGGTCGTTGCGCAGGCAGACCAGTTTCTCGCCCACCGCCGGCATCGGATCGGCATGGCCGATCAGCTCGCGGATGCGGCCGTTATAGAGGCGTCGCGTCCGGTTGAGGCCGACCAGCACCTGGTCGGCGGCGAGCACCGTTCCGGGATCGATCTCGCGGCGCGGGATCACCCGGCTCTCGCCATAGGCGCCGTAGTCCAGCCGCCCGCCCTCGCGCACCGTCATGGCGAGGCGCACGATCGGGTTGTCGGCGGCCTGGCGGTGGACATCCGTCAGCATCACGTCGGGCTCGGCCTCGGTGAAGAAGCCGCCGCCCTTCACCGGCGGCAGCTGCGCCGGATCGCCCAGCACCAGGACCGGCGTGCCGAAGGACAGGAGGTCGTTGCCGAGGTCGCCGTCGACCATCGAGCATTCGTCGATCACGACGAGGGCCGCCTTGCTCACCGGCCCGGTGCGGTTGAGGGTGAAGGCCGGGCCGCCCTCGGTATCCTCGCGGGTGCGGTAGATCAGGCTGTGGATGGTGGACGCATCCGGGCAGCCGCGGGCGCGCATGACGGACGCCGCCTTGCCCGTATAGGCGCAGAACAGCACTCCGCCGTCGACATCCTCGGCGAGGCGCCGGGCGAGGGTGGTCTTGCCGGTGCCGGCGAAGCCGAACAGGCGGAAGACCTGCGGGCTGCCGCGCTTCAGCCAGTCCGACACCGCCTTGAGCGCCGCCTCCTGCTGGGACCCGAGCCCGCTCACGGTGCCTTCCCCACGGTGCGGCGGGCCTGGAAGGGGGCAGCGGGCGGTGCCTCCTTGCGGCGCAGGAGCGCCCGGAACTCGTCGCGGCGCTCGTGGATCGAGGCGATCACCAGCCCCATCGGCACCCCGACATCGACCAGCACGGCCTCCGAGAGCTGGAGCGAGGCCTCGATCGTCTCCGGCACCGCGTCGTCGACGCCCATCTCGTAGAGGGCGGTGGCGTGGCGGGCATCCCTGGCCCGGGCGACGATGGTCAGGTCCGGCCGCTCGGCGCGGGCGGCGGCCACCACGGCCTCGACGGCGCGGGGCTGGTCGAGGGTCACCACGAGGGCGCGGGCGGTGTCGATGCCGCAGCGGCGCAGGAGTTCGGGGTTCGCCGAATCGCCGAAATAGACCGGGTTGCCGAGGCGGCGCTGGTCGGAGACGCGGGCGGCATCCATGTCGAGGGCGATGTAGGGCACCTTGTGGCGGGCCAGCATCTCGGCGACGAGCCGGCCGACCCGGCCGTAGCCCGCGACGATCACCCGGCCGGGCTGGCGCTCCGCCGGGGGCGGCTCGGCCCGGGCGCGCCCGAGCGAGGTCCGGTCGATCC
>JAEWKL010000920.1 GCA_023386115.1 Pseudomonadota bacterium | reverse complement strand
CGGTTGAGGAGGCGCACGCCCATGCGCTCCTCGAGCCCGCGCAGGGCGTGGCTGAGCGCCGAGGGCGACAGGCCGAGCTCGGCCGCGGCGCGCCGGAAGCTGCGGTGCCGCGCCACCGCCGCGAAGGCCGCGAGGTCGGGAAGGTCGTTGCGGACCATTGGTGAGCCTGGCTCATCGGTTCATGCGGGGCGGCGCAGCTTATCCGGCAGGCGCCGGAATGCCAGATCGGTGACACCTGCTCAGGAGTGTTTCGATGCAGCGACGTTCCCTTGGCTGTTCCGGCCTCACCGTCTCCGCCCCCGGCCTCGGCTGCATGGGGTTCTCGGAATTCTACGGCCCGACCGACGAAGCGGCGGCGCCCGCCGCCCTGGAGGCCGCCCTGGCGCTGGGCTACGACTTCCTCGACACGGCCGACCAGTACGGCCTCGGCCGCAACGAGGAGTTGCTCGGCCGCGTGCTGAAGGGCCGCCGCGATCAGGTCGTGCTGGCGACGAAATTCGGCATCGTGCGCCGGGAGGGCTCGACCGAGCGGCGGATCGACAACAGCCCGGCCTACCTCGCCGCCGCCTGCGAGGCCTCTTTGCGCCGCCTCGGGGTCGAGACCATCGACCTCTATTACTGCCACCGGCGCGACCCGTCGGTGCCGATCCCCGAGATGGTCGGCGCCATGGCGCGCCTCGTCGAGGCCGGCAAGGTGCGGGCGCTCGGCCTGTCGGAGGTCTCCCCCGAGACCCTGCGGGCGGCTCATGCGGTCCATCCGATCGCCGCGGTCCAGACCGAGTATTCCCTGTGGAGCCGGGAGCCCGAAGCCGGGCTGCTGGCGGCCTGCCGCGACCTCGGCGTCGCCCTGGTCGCCTATTCGCCGCTCGGCCGCGGCTTCCTCACCGGGACGATCGACGTCGAGGCCCTGGCGCCGGACGACTTTCGCCGCGCCAACCCGCGCTTCCAGGGCGAGGCGCTGGCGCAGAACCGCCGGCTCGCCGAGTCCTTGAGCACCTTCGCGCGCGAGCGCGGCGCGACGCCCGGCCAAGTGGCCCTGGCCTGGCTGATGGCCCGCGACCCGCACGTGATCCCGATCCCGGGCACCCGCCGGCCCGAGCGCCTGGCCGAGAACGCGGCCGCCGCCGACCTCGCCCTCACGCCTTCGGACATCGCGGTCCTCGACGCGCTGTTCGCCCCTGGCGCAGCGGCCGGCGCACGCTACGCCCCGGGCGGGATGGCGGGCATCGAGAGCGCGGCCGGGTAGCGCCTGGCCCGGGCCGTGCCAGTGCCGTCGCTCAGAGCACCGTGCGGATGAGAGGAGACCGGCGCAGCGCCCAGGCGCCGGCCCAGCTCATCGGCAACGCGACGGCGAACACGGTCGCGCCCTTGAGGGGAGCGCCGAGCGGCAGGGCCAGAAGGGCGAATTGCGCCCAGGTCACGGCCGGATAATGGAGCGGGTAGATCGCGAAGGAATTCACCGACAGGCTCTCTAGGCCAGGACGGCGTGGTGCAGGACGACGAGCCCGACGAGGGTGCTCCGTAATCGATCGAGGGCTGTGAGGCGCCCGTCCCGCGCGACGGCGAACGAATCCTGGGGCGCGGATGAGCTGTGGCAGAGCATCGGAGGGCATCGCGAAGCCGACGGCACGAACCGCCCCGTTCTACGCGTCGCGAGAGCCGCCCTCCACAGACAATCGGTTGCTCCCCTGCGGCCGGTGCGGATCTCCCTCCAGAGGAGGGTACATGCGTCCTGCGGGGCCGGCGCTGCCGCCGACGCCGCAAGTCACGTCAGTTGCGGCCTTCCTCGAGACCATCCATGCAGGGGCTCGCCTTCATCTCTGCGCCTCGTTGCTGGCGTCGCGAGTGACGCAATATATTTCTTGATCCCGGCAGTACAAATATTGCCCATCCCACTGCTTTGAATAATGAGGCGTTTTCAATGATGCGTCTCGCCACGTTTTCGGGCTGATTTTTTGCATCGCACTGCGGCAGTTCCAGTAATGATTGCTCAATCACTTCGCCCCATGTTGTGAGGCCACTCTGCTGCCGCAACGGGATATCATGTATCGTGCGTTCGTCTGCCTGACTGCCGAGCACACGGCCTGGGCGATTCCGCTGGCGGCGCTGGTCGCCTGGTTCTCCTGCCACACGGCCGTGCAGCTGGTCGAGCAGGCGCGCATCCACCAGGGCGGGCGTTCCGTCGGCTGGCTCGCCGGCGCGGCCTACTCGGCCGGGGCGGGGACCTGGAGCACGCATTTCATCGCCATCCTCGGCTACGATCCGGGCGTGGGCGTCGGTTACGACCTGACGGCGGCCCTCGTGTCGCTCTTCGTCGGCGTAACCAGCGCCCTGGCGGCCCTGACCCTGCTGCACATGGCCCGTAGCACCCTCGGCTGCATCGCTGCGGGCCTTCTGCTGAGCCTCGGCATCGCCACCATGCACGTCACCGGCATGAAGGGCGTGAGAATGGCAGGCACCGTGGTCTGGCATCCGGGCCTCGCCGTCGCGGCCCTGCTGCTCGGATCCACCCTGGTCTGCGCCTCTCTCCTGATGCTCCGGCATCGGAACGGTCGTCGCGACCTGATCTCCGCGGCGACCCTCCTGGCCAGCGGGATCGCGCTCCTGCACTTCCTCTCGTTGGCCGCCGCGGAGGTGGTGCCCGAACCGCGCGCCGGATATGGAGCCGACACCATGCCGCGGGCCGTGCTCGCCGCCGGCATCGCCGGGGCCACCCTGGTGGTGCTCGCCTGCTGGGCGCTGGCGCTGGTCGCGGATCGCTTGCGGCGGATGAACGGCGTGCTGAGCGCGCAGAAGGCGGCCCTGCTCGTCAGCGAGGAGCGCCTGCGCGCGCTCACGGACGCGCTGCCGCAGATGGTCTGGGTCGTCCGGGACGACGGCACGACCCTCTACAGCAACCGGCTGTTCCAGGCGTTCTTCGGCGCGCGCGCCACCGCCTACGCGCTCCGCGTCGAGGTCCAGCACCCGGACGACCGCGCCGCGACCGACGCGGCGTGGCAGCGGGCGCGGGCGGAGCGGCGAACCTTCGCGGCGGAGCTGCGCTGGCGGGACCCCACGGGCGCCTATCGCTGGCACAAGATCGTCATCGCCCCGGCCCGGCAGGAAGGGGGCGTCGTCGAGTGGATCGGCACGGCACTCGACATCGACGACATGGTCCGGGCCCGCGAGGCGCTGCAGGCGAGCGAGGAGCGCCTGGCGCTGGCGCTCGACGCGGGCAGCGACGGCCTGTGGGATTGCGACATCGCCACCGGTGTGGCCTGGACCTCGGACCGCTGGTGGCACATGCTCGGCTACACCCCGGGCGAGCTGCCGTCCCACAACAGCACCTGGCACGCGCTCCTCCATCCCGACGACCGGCCGGAGGCCCTGGAGAAGCTCACCGCGCATCTCACGGGGGCGACCCCCGTCTTCGAATGCGAGCACCGGATGCGGCGCAAGGACGGCACCTGGGGCTGGTTCCACAGCCGCGCGAAGGTCGTCGCCCGGGGTGCGGACGGGCGGGCGACCCGGATCGTGGGCACCCACGTCGATATCGGCGTGCGCAAGGAGGCCGAGAGCCGGATCGCCCACATGGCGGCCCACGATGCCCTCACCGACCTGCCCAACCGCACCCTGTTCCGCGAGCGGCTGCGGCGGCGGCTCTCCGAGACCGGGCGCGGCGCGGGGGCCTGCGCGGTCCTGTGCATCGATCTCGACCGCTTCAAGGAGGTCAACGACGCGCTCGGCCATCTCGCGGGCGACGCGCTGCTGCGCCAGGTCTCGCTCCGCCTGCGGGCGAGCCTCGCGCCGCAGGACATGGCGGCGCGGCTCGGCGGCGACGAGTTCACGGTGCTGCTCGCCGCGGTGGACGGCCCGGGCGACGCGATGGCGCGGGCGCAGGCACTCATCCGGGAGATCGGCCGGCCGATCCGTCTCGGCGACCAGTCGGTCGAGATCGGCGCCAGCATCGGCATCGCGGTGTCGCCGGCGGACGGGACCGACAAGGAGACCATCGTCCGGCGCGCCGACCTCGCCCTCTACAAGGCGAAGGCGGAAGGCAGGAACGCGGCCCGCGCCTTCGACCCCGCGATGGACCTGGCGCTCGCGGAACGGCGGCAGCTGGAGGCCGACCTGCGCCGCGCCATCGCGCAGGACGAACTGGTGCTGCATTACCAGCCGCAGGTGAGGCCCGGCCAGGGATCGCCCGTCGAGGGACCGCCCACTGGAGGGCAGACCCTCGGAGGGCAGCTCGTCGGGTTCGAGGCGCTGGTGCGCTGGCAGCATCCGTCGCGCGGCCTGGTGCCGCCGGGCGTGTTCATCCCGCTCGCCGAGGAGACCGGTCTCGTCGTCGCCCTCGGCGAGTGGGTCCTGCGCGCCGCCTGCCGGGAGGCGGCGTGCTGGGCGCGTCCGCTCAAGGTCGCGGTCAACCTGTCGCCGCGCCAGTTCCAGCAAGTCGACCTGCCCGAGCGCGTCCTGTCGATCCTGACCGAGACCGGCCTGTCGCCGGACCGGCTCGAGATCGAGGTCACCGAGACCGTCATCATCAACGACATGGCCCGCGCCATGACGATCCTGCGCCGCCTGAAATCCTTCGGGATCCGGATCGCCATGGACGATTTCGGCACCGGCTACTCGTCGCTGGCGACCCTGCAGGCCTTTCCGTTCGATGCGATCAAGATCGACCGCTCCTTCGTCAGCCAGCTCGAGCGGCGCCCGGCCGCGGCCGTGATCGTGCGGGCCGTGCTCGGCCTGGGGCGCAGCCTCGGCATCGGGGTGGTGGCCGAGGGCGTCGAGACCGAGGCGCAGCGGCGCTTCCTCATCGAGGAGGGATGCACGGAGATGCAGGGCTACCTGTTCGGCAAGCCGCAGCCCGCCGCGCAGTTCGCCGGCATGGTGGCCGGGGAGGGGACTCTCGCGGGGGAGCCGGCCAGACTGGCGTTGAATGGCTGACGGCCGGGCGCGCACGAGCTTGGCCGGAGGGACGGCGATCGGAGGGAGAGCGGATGAGGCGCACTTGCGCCTCGCCGGAATTGTCCCCTGCGCATCGCCAAAGTGACGACCGATGAACGCCGCGGCGCCGATCCACCCATCCCGGCGAACCCTGCGGAACGCATGCCCGTGCTGGACATCTTGCGCGGCCTCGCGCTGCTCGGCGTCCTCGCCGTCAACCTGGAAGGCGAGTTCCGGGTCTCGATCTTCCGGCAATTCCTGCCCGGCCCGGCGGAGACCGGCATCGATCGCTGGATCGATGCCATCCTGCTGACCTTCGTCGACATGAAGGCGTTCGCGCTGTTCTCCCTGCTCTTCGGCGTCGGTCTGGCGATCCAGCACGAGCGGCTGGCGCGCGTGCCGCGCCGACCCGTCCTGCTCCTGCGCCGCCTCCTCGTCCTGCTGGGCTTCGGGCTCGTCCACCTGTTCCTGATCTGGAACGGTGACATCCTCACCGAATACGCTGTCGCGGGACTGATCGTCCTGCCGCTCCTGTTCGGGCCGGCCTGGCTGATGGTCGGCTTCTGCGCGGCGTGCCTGGCCGTCTATGTCCTGCAACCCCTGCTGCCGCCCCTCGCGCCCTTCCCTGAGCGGGCCTGGCTGGTCCGGCAGGTCGCGGAGGCCGACCGGGTCTACGCGACCGGGAGCTTTGCCGACATCCTGAGCTTCCGAATCCGGGAGATCGCCGGGTTCCTGCCGCTGCATGCCTTCGTCCTGCCGCGCACCTTGGGGCTGTTCCTCCTCGGCGCCCTCGCCTGGAGAAGCGGTCTCATCCGCCATGCGGCGCGGTCGACTGGAAAGCTCGGGTGGTTCGCAGGCCTCGCGGCCGGCATCGGCCTGGCCTTGGCCCTGGCGACGTCGGCACGCGCGTATTCCGGCTGGCCCTCCCTCGGCCGGTTCGAGACGGTCGCCGCGCCGGTCGGGACGATTCTCCTGGCCCTGGGCTACGCCGCCGCGATCCTTGCCGTCGGCACCACGGAGACCGGCCGGCGCCGGCTCGCCTTCGCGGAGCCGGTCGGCCGCATGGCCTTCTCCAATTACATCCTCCAGTCGCTGGTGCTCGGCTTCGTCTTCTACGGCTACGGGCTCGGGCTGTTCGGCACGCTCGGCCTCACGACTGGTCTCGGGATCGTGCTCGCCCTCTACGCCGCCCAGGTCGTCGGCAGCCGCCTCTGGCTCGCCCGGTGTCGCTACGGCCCACTGGAATGGCTGTGGCGCGTCCTCATGTACGGGCGCAGGCTGCCGATGCGGCGGGCCTGAACCGGCCCGCCGTCTTCCGCCCATCCCGCCGACGAGCGCGACCCCGCGCCTTCGGGGTTACCGCGCCGCCCCCACTTCCAGCGTCCCGAACGCCGTGCGCCCGTAGCGCTCGGGCCGGTACATGTCCTCGATCGTCGCCGCCGGATGGACGTAGCGGCCGGGGGTCACCGCCCGAACCGTATAGGCGACGCTGAAGAAGGCGGACTGGCCCGGGTCGCGATCGTAGGCCGCCACGAAGCGGTCGTCGCGGAACTCGGTATGGGTGGGCTTCACGTCGGATTTCGCCCAGGCGAGGCCGGCGGTGGCATCCGCGTCGAGGAGCTTCGGGTTGTCGATCTCGAGGCCTGCCGGCAGGCGGTCGACGAGGAGCAGGCGCCCGGCGCTGGCCTTGGCTTCGGTCACCTTCAGCACCACCACCAGCCGGTCGTTCTGGCGCAAGGCGGCGAGGTCGGCCGGGCTGCCGTCGAGGCGGTGGTAGCTGCGCTCGATCGTGTAGCCCTTCGCCGCGGCGGGCTCCGGCACCGCCGGGTTGCCGGAGAGGCCCAGCGCGAGCTGAACCGGGGCGGTGCCGCGGTTCGTCACCGTCACCGGCTTCGTCTCGAGGGCGGTGCCCGGATAAGTGCGGTAGAGCGCGCCCGAGACCGGGGTGCCGTCGAGGGCGAGCGAGGGCGCGTCCTTGCCCGCGTCCTTCCCTGTATCCTTGGCGAGCTCGGCCGCCGCCAGCACCATCCAGGCCTGTTCCTGTGTGCTGGTCGGGCGGCCGGAGTCGCGCTCCTCGCCCACCACCGTGCCGAGGACGCCGAGGGCCTCCCGCG
>JAEWKL010000894.1 GCA_023386115.1 Pseudomonadota bacterium | reverse complement strand
GGCTGCAGCAGGCGGCCGTCCGCGAGGGCGCCTTCGTCAACGCGCTGCGGGTCGAGCCCGCCCTCGGCTCGCCCGCCCGCGGCGGCCTGCCGGACACCGTAGCGCGGCGGGTGCCGGAGGGCTGGCGGGTCACGGGCCGCAAGATCACCTTGACGGGGGCACCGATCCTCGCCTTCGGGCTGGTCTGGGCCCGCACCGACGAGGCCGAGCCGCGGGTCGGGCTCGTGGTCGTGCCGATGGCAGCGCCGGGGGTGCGGATCGAGGAGACCTGGGACCATCTCGGCCTGCGGGCGAGCGGCAGCCACGACGTCGTGCTCGATCGCGTGCTGGTGCCGGAGGACCATGCCGTCGACCTGCGTCCGCCCGCCGCCTGGGCCGCGCCCGACCCGGTCACGCTCGCCTGGAACACCACGCTGCTGGCCAGCCTCTACGACGGCGTCGCCCGGGCGGCCCAAGCCTGGCTCCGCGCCCACCTGACCGAGCGCGCGCCCGCCAATCTCGGCGCGCCGCTCGCGAGCCTGCCAAGGGTCCAGGAGGCCGTCGGCGAGACCGAGCGCCTGCTCGCCGTCAACCGGCGGCTCCTCGCCAGCGCCGCCGCCGAGACCGATGCGGGCTCGCCGCCGTCCCTC
Source organism: Pseudomonadota bacterium (assembly GCA_023386115.1). GTDB lineage: Bacteria > Pseudomonadota > Alphaproteobacteria > Rhizobiales > Beijerinckiaceae > Methylobacterium. Next base: position 2,401 of record JAEWKL010000894.1, on the reverse strand, counting down.
GCCGAGAGCGGTTTCATCAAGCTCACCGTCACCGAGAACGCGATCCACGCGGTGCAGGGCGCGGTCGCGCTCGTGGGCAATCCCGGCCTCTCGCGAAAAAACCCGCTCGAACACCACCTGCGCGACGTGCTCTGCGCGCGCATCCACACGCCCCAGGGCGACGCGGTCCGGCTCGCGGCCGGGCGCGCGGCGCTCGGCGCCTGACCAGGAGAACGCTTCCATGCCGGACGTGCACTTCATCGGCTTCGTCGCGGCCCAGTACGGGTCGGAGATTCACGCCCCGGCCGGACCGGTCATCGACCGCGCCTATCTCCGGGCCTCGGCGCAGGCGCACGAATACGGCGGATTCGACCGGGTGCTGATTGCCTTCCACTCCACCGCGCCCGACAGTTTCGCGCTCGCGCAATACGTTGCCTCGGTGACCGAACGGATCGGCCTGATGATCGCGCACCGGCCGGGCTTCCAGGCGCCGACCGTGGCGGCGCGCCAGCTCGCCACCCTCGACCAGCTCACCGACGGGCGCGCCGGCGTCCACATCATCACCGGCGGCAACGACGCCGAGCTGGCGCAGGACGGCGACGCCCTGACCAAGGACGAACGCTACGCCCGCACCAGCGAGTATCTCGATCTCGTCAAGGCGTCCTGGACCAGCCCGGGCCCGTTCGACTACGACGGGCGCTACTACCGCGTCGCCAAGGGGTTCTCGGCGGTCAAGCCGGTGCAGCAGCCGCACCTGCCGGTCTATTTCGGCGGCTCGTCGGAGGCGGCGATCGCGGTGGCGGGGAAGCACGCCGATACTTACGCGCTCTGGGGCGAAACCCAGGCGCAGGTGCGCGAGACGATCGCCCGGGTGCGCGCCGCCGCCCGCGTCCACGGACGCGAGGACAGGATCCGCTTCAGCCTGTCCTTCCGCCCGATCCTGGCCGCGACCGAGGACGCCGCCTGGGCCCGGGCGGAGGAGATCTTGCAGCGCACCAAGGCCTTGCGCGCCGCTCGCGGTCTCGGGCCTGCCGCGACGCCGCCGAACGAGGGCTCGCGCCGCCTGCTCGCCGCCGCCGCGAAAGGAGACCGGCTCGACCGCCGGCTCTACACCGCCATCGCTGCCGAGACCGGGGCACAGGGCAACTCGACGGCGCTCGTCGGCACGCCCGAGCAGGTCGCCGAGGCGCTCCACGAGTACCACGCCCTCGGCGTCACGACCTTCCTGATCCGCGGCTTCGATCCTCTGGAGGATGCGGTGCAGTACGGACGCGAGCTGATCCCGGCCTTCCGGCGCCTCGCCGGCCAGGCGGCTCGGCACCCGGCCGCCGCGTGAGGCCCGCCATGCGCCCGACCGTCATGCGCCCGACCGCCATGCGCCCGATCCTCGCCCTCCTCGCCCTCCTCTTCGCCGCCCTGCCGCTTCACGCCGAGACGATCCTGCGGGTCGGCGACCAGAAGGGCGGCTCGCGCGCCCTGATGGAGGCGGCGGGCGTCCTCGACGGCCTGCCCTACCGGCTCGAATGGCGCGAGTTCCCGGCCGCCGCGCCGCTCCTCGAAGCCCTCAATGCCGGGGCGATCGACACCGGCATCGCCGGCGACGCGCCGTTCACCTTCGCGGTCGCCGCCGGCGCGCCGATCAAGGCGATCTTCGCCATCCGCCAGAACCAGGCCGGCCTCGCCGTGCTGGTGCGGCCGGATTCGCCGGTGAAGACCTTTTCGGAGCTCAAGGGCAAGCGCATCGCCACCGGGCGCGGCTCGATCGGCCACCAGCTCGTCCTCGCCCAAGCCGAGGCCGCCGGCTGGAAAGCCGGCGAGGTCGCGCTGTCGTTCCTCCTGCCCGCCGACGCCCAGATGGCGCTGACCTCCGGCTCCGTCGACGCTTGGTCGACCTGGGAGCCCTACACCTCGCAACTCGAGATCTCGGGCCGGGCCCGGATCGTCGCCGACGGGCGCGGGCTCACCCCGGGCCTGAGCTTCCAGGTCGCCCGCGACGACGCCATCGCGGAGAAGCGCGCCGCCCTGGAGGATTTCGTGCGGCGGCTCGCCCAGGCGCGGGTCTGGGGCACGGCGAAGCCCGAGGCCTTCGCCAAAAGCTGGTCGGCCCTAATCGGCCTGCCCGAGGCGGTGCCGCTGGCCTGGTTCCGCCGGGCCGACATCCGCCCGGTGTCGATCGACGACACGGTGGTCGCCGATGAGCAGCGTGTCGCCGACCTTTATCACCGGGCCGGGCTGATCCCGCGGCGCCTTGAGGCGGGGCGCGTGTTCGACGCCTCGTTCAACGAGGCCGCCCGCGCCGGGGCCGCGGCGGCGACGCAGTAAACGATGGGCGGGGCGCTCAGCCGTAGCGCCGCGCCGCCTCCACCGTCAGCCCGAGGCCGACCGAGCCGAAGGTGTCGCCCTCGACCACGCGGGCCTCCGG
>JAEWKL010000732.1 GCA_023386115.1 Pseudomonadota bacterium | reverse complement strand
GGTCAGCGCCGCGGCGAGCCGGGTGCGCGCGAGCCCTAGCCCGAGCCCAACCGCGCGCTGGTTGCAGAGCAGGGCGGCCTCGGTCTCGCCGCGGGCGTGGCGGGTGAGGCCGAGATTGTACCAGCATTCCGGGCTGCCGGGGGCGAGGCATACGGCGCGCAGCTGATGGACGAGAGCCTTGGCGCGCTCGCCCCGGTTGAGAAGGGCGTTGCCGAGGCTCATCTCCGCTTCCGCATCCGGCTGGAGCGCACGGGCGCGGCGCAGCGCATCGAGCGCCGCATCGAGCTGCTCGGCCTCCCGCAGGGCAAGGCCGAGCCCGCGCCACGCCTCGGGAGCGATGGGCATGAGGCGCGTCGCGCGCCCGAAGGCGGCGATGGCGGCCGCGCCTTGCCCAGGCCCGCCCTGCGCCAGGAGGGTGCCGAGACGCAGCCAGGTCGGACCATGATCCGGGACGTGTTGCAGGAGGCCCCGCCCATTCGCGACCGCCTCGTCCCTGCGGTCCGCCGCGGCGAGCAGGGCGATCCGGTTCTGCCACGCCTCGACGAGTCCGGGCGCGAGCTGCAACGCCCGCCCGATCAAGCCGAGTCCCGGGTCGAGCCGTCCCGCCTGCGCCTCCGCCACCCCGAGCATGTGCCAGGCCTCGGGCAGGCGGGGCTCATTCGCAAGGGCATGGCGGTAGAGGAGGGCGGCGTCCGCCAGGGCGCCATCCCGGTGTCGGGCGAGCCCGGCGCCGAACAGGGCCCGGCCGGTCACGGGCGCCTCCTTAAGGCAGGGGCTCGGCGGAGAGGTCGACCGGCCCGTGCCGGAAGGGGATCCAATCCTTGTGGTCGGGTCGGAATTGCAGGCCGTAAGGCGAGTTCAGGAAGATGCGGCCCTTGGCGACGCCCTCCTCGCCGAGGGTGCGGGCCTGGTCGACCAGGGGGGAGGGGGCGAGGATCTTCTCCCACAGCTCCGAGAATGGAACGTCGCGGCCGGCCTTGCTCACGTAGTCGCGGATCGCGTCGCTCAGCTCCCAGCTGTCCTCGACCATCCTGAAGTAGTCCACGCAATCCTCCTTCGGCCGTGCCTCGCGCGGCAGGTTCGATCTCCCGTCCTGCCAGGCGCCGGGACGTATCAGGGCACGCGATCGGAGGCCAGCCGGCGCAGGGCGTCAGCAGCACGGGCGAAGACAGGCTCCCAGGCCCGGTCCCGCCCCTGACGGAACAAGCGCATCGTCGGGTACCAGGGCGTTGCGTCACCGGAATGTCCGTAGATCCAGTAGGGCACCTGCTGCACAAGGTTCCAAACCGGACGCCCGAGGGCGCCTGCCAGATGGGCGACCGCGCTGTCGGTCATCACCACGAGATCGAGCCGCGCAACCACGGCAGCGGTGTCGGCAAAGTCGTCGAGTTGAGGGCCGAGCGGCGTGACGAGCCGTGTGAGAGAGCCGTTCAGCTCGTCCGCGGGCCCGCCCTTCTGGAGACTGTAGAGGCGTACGCTTGGGATCTCGGCGAAGCGCAGGAAGGGGGCGAGCCGGGTTGCCCGCAGGTGGTTCTCTCCGAAGCTCTCCCGCCCCGACCAGACGATCCCGACCCGTAGGGTGCCGTCGGCGGGCCCGAGCAGCGCGTCGGCCTTGCGTTGTGCTGACTCCGGCAGGGACAGGCGGACGGGAGGCGGCACTGTCCCGGCCCGGGTGCCGAACAGCCCGGCGAGGCTCATCTGCGAGATCTGGAGGTCGAAGGCCGGGAGCGGGGCACCGGGATCAGCCAGTGCCGCCACCGGCAGGCCGGCGAGGATCCGGCGCAGCTCCGGATGGCACTCAAGGATGATGCGCCCGCCGCGCTCGGCCACGAGCGGCACATAGCGGGCCGCCAGGAGCGCATCGCCGAACCCCTGCTCCACCGTGATCAGAAGGGTGCGACCGGCCAGATCCCCACCGTCCCAGCGGGGGCCGTGCAGGATGCGGTTGCGGTAGGACGCGATGCCGAAGCGAGCCTCGTAGTCGCGCAGGCCTCCATCATAGTCGCCGATCTGGAGTCGTGCGAGCGCGCGCTCCCAGATCAGATCCGCCGTCGCGGGGGCGAGGGCGGCAGCGCGCTCAAGCAGCGCCAGCGCGTCCGTGAAGGCGCCGGACTGGCGGAAGGTGATGGCGGCGTTGAAGATCAGGGTCTGGTCTGCCGGGGCAAGGCGGAGCGCCTGCTCGTGCGCCGCTGCCGCCTCGTCGAAGCGCCCACAATCCCGCAGGGCGTTGCCGAGGTTAGACCAGATCGCGGCGCGCTCCGGAGCCCGTTCCAGGGCACGCCAATGGAAGGCGATGGCGGCCTCGTGGCGACCCTCTCGGCGCTGAAGCACGCCGAGCAGGCTCAGAGCGCAGGGATCAGTGGGGTCGGCCGCCAGAGCCGCCTCGGCCTGCGCCAAAAGCTGCTCGTTCGTCAGTTGCCCGCTCGGAAGCTGCGCGTCCGCGTCGTGCTTGGCCGACTCCGTCACCCTTGTCAGGTGGCCAGGGCGCCCGCGCACCTCCCGCGTCCCATGCCGCTCCGCCTCATCGGTGTTGGGCTCTGGCCACCCGGTATCCCCGGGCGCGAATGGACCTTCCCGCTCTCCCGCCGGCGCCCCGGCCGGGAGCTCCCCTGCCGGATCCGGCCGTAGATCACAGAGAGGCGGCGCGCCGGGCGCCGCCGCGACCGCGAGAGCGGCGCGGACTTCCGCCGCGACGGATGCCCAAGCGCCGGGCCGCGGCTGACGGAAGAGGCGCATGGTCGGGTACCAGGGCGTCGTCTCGCCCTGCCTGCCCCAGCGCCAGTCAGGTGCGAAAGCCAGGAGGTTCCAGACCGGGCAGCCGAGCGCCCCCGCGAGATGGGCGGGCGCGGTGCAGCAGGTGATCACGAGGTCGAGGGCCGCCATCGCGGCCGCGGTGTCGGCGAGATCGGCCAGATCGGGACCGAGATCGAGGCAGTGGGACGGCAGCGGCACCTGCCCGAGATCCGCCCGGCCCGGCCCGGCCTGCAATAGCACCGTTTGCACGCTTGGTACGTCGAGCAGGTCCGCCAGCGCGGCGAGGCCGGGGGAGCGGCGCGCGTCGTCCGGATGCCCGGGGCTGCCCGCCCAGACGAGGCCGACCCGGAACGGACGGCCGAGCACCGCCGCGGCGGCGAGCCGGGCGCGCCAGCGGACCACGTGGGCCGGCTCGGCCTTCAGATAGGGCACAGTGCCGGGCGCCGTACCGGCCTCCGGCCCGAGGAGATGAGGCAGGCTGAGCAGGAGCGCTTGTGCGTCGTGGGGCAGTGCCGGGCCGTCGAGGCCGGTCACGGCATCGAGATCAGGCATCGTCGAGAACAGGCGCTGCAGGGCCGGCCGGCAGGCAGCGATTGCCCGCGCGCCGCGCCGCCGCAGGGGCCGGGCGTAGCGGATGAACTGGATCGCGTCGCCGAGGCCCTGCTCTTCCTCGATCAGGATGGTGCGCCCCGCCGGATCGTCGCCGGTCCAATCCGGTGCCTCCGGCGCTCGGTGGGCCGCCCATCCTGGTAGGCGCCTGCGCCACTCGTAGGTCCGGAAGCCCGCTTCCAGCGCCCCGCGGGCGAGCTGGCTGAAGGCCAGGATGAGATGAGCCTTGACGTGTTCCGGATCCCGGGAAAGGGCTGCCCGGCATAGTGCCTCGGCCTCGTCCTCCCGCCCCTGCTCGGCGAGGAAGCCGGCCAGATCGACGAGGCCCTGGGGCGCGTTGCCGCCGAGCGCGACCCCCCGGCGCAGCCACAGTTCGGCCTCTGCCTCCCGGCCCGGCATGCGCGCTAGGGCGAAGCCTGTATTGCCGAGGAGGCCCGGATCGGACGGCATGAGCACGAGGGCACGGCGATAGGCGGCCTCGGCTGCGGCGGAGCGTCCGAGATTTTTGCGCAGGACGCCGAGATTGCTCAGGCTGCGCCAATCCTCAGGGTAGCGCCGGGCGAAGGCGGTGAGTTCCGGCTCGGCCTCGGCAGGGCGTCCCGCCCGCATCAGCGCCTCGACGAGACCGAGACGAGCTTTCCCGTCGTCCGGCAACAGGGCGAGATGGCGGCGCAGCAGGAGCACGGCTTCGGTATCGTCCCCGCGCTCCAGGGCGAGAGCCGCGAGGCCGCCTGGTGCCGAAGGCTTCTCCGTCACGCCGACCGAGGACGTGCGGACAGCCGTCGGGAACGGGTCGTGCGCATTGTCCCCTTCGGTCTCGTCCCTGTTCGCCTGTCGATCCTGCGCCTTCCGGGCGAGGGTCGCGTCCAGATGCCCGAGCAGACCGCCTGCCTCGGTGCAGTCCGGGTCGGTCGCGAGGACGGCCCGGTGGGCGATGCGAGCCTCGTCGAGGCGGCCTGCCGCGGCGTGCGCGCGGGCAGAGTCGAGGACGGCTTCGCGGGCGCGCCGGGCGGCCTCCGTCACGATCCCGCCTCCCGCGGGCAGAGCCAGCCGCGCCGCTGGTACCCGTTGAGGTCCGCCAGCACGCTGGTGGGAAAGCCGGCATCCACCGGGACCCGCGCAAGATCGCGCCACATCCCCGGGACAAGCCCGGACGAGGGCCGTCCGTCGGCGTAGAAACGGGCGAGGCGGGCGCGGTTCGCAGCCGCGTCGCGGTCGAACCCGACGGCCATTTCCCGATGGGCATAGGCCCGCATCTTGGCCTCGAAGCGCTCCATGCCGCCGATCCAGGTGAAGTGCCAGCCGGCCTCCGCGACCGGCCGACCGAGGCCCTGCTTGACGAGGTAGCGGGCATGGTTCGGCCCGATCCGGCGGATCAGCGACCAGGGCGCCGCCGCGACCGAGAGCCAGGGCTCGGCGGCGGCGAGGTCGAGGAAGTACAGGCGCATGGCAAGGCGCGGGGCGAACAGGTCTCCGGGCGCCGTGCGCAGGGCCGCCACCACCTCGGGCCGCAGGATCTCGTCTACGTCGCTGACGATGACGAGGTCGTCGGGATCCGCCTCGGTGAGGCCGCGGGCGATGGCCTCCCGCTGATGCGCCTCGCGTCGCCACGCGAAACCGCCGGGATCGTCCTCCACCACGACATGCACGATGCGGCCGGCATAGGCCGCGAAGCGTGCCCGGTTCTCGGCGAAATGCAGGGGCTTCGGCCGTCCAGCATGGGTGTGGCGCGCCTCGACGAGGACGAAGCGGTCGACGGCCGGCCCCATCTCGGCGAGGCGCAACTCCAGCATGTCGAGCTCGTCGTTGAACGAGAAGCAATCGTAGACTCGGCGCCCCCCCTCCGGCGCCGGGCCAGGCAGGTGCGGTTCCGCGGTGAGGCTGAGCCAGGCCGAGAAGCCCCGCAGGGTCCCCCAGACCCTGCTGCGGATGTCCTCGGCGATATGGTCGAGGTCGAGCATCCCGTCGATCGTCGCGATCACCCGCGCGGCCTCGGCCCGCCAGCCCGGCTCCACTTGGCCTCGCTGACCCGCCTGCAGCAGGCCCTCCAGCGCATCGAGCATCTGGAACTGCGCCTGCGCCAATCCCGCGGCGACTCGTGCCTTGGCCACTGCAGAGCCGCCAGCAGCGCCCGCGCGCCGCAGCAAGGGCAGCGCCGCATCGGGCTCGCCGAGCCGCAGGCGTCTCCGGCCGAGGCCCCCGGCCAGGAGGGAAGCGGCCGTTCCCGGATCGGCCACCTCCGCGATAGCGTCGGCGGTTTCGGCGAGCAGGCCCGGATCCTCGCCGAGCACGTCGATGAGCCTGGCGAGGCGGCGGAGCCGACCGACGACCTCGACCCGGTCCGTAACTCCGTCGGGGGAAGCTGTCGCACCGAGCCCCACCCGGGCAAGCTCCGCCTCGGCGGCCGCGACGCAGCCCGTGGCGAGGGCGCGCGTCCGGGGATCGCCGAGCAGGTCTGCGGATCCGAGTGCGAGGGCTTGGTCGAGCTGCGCCAGAGCATCGCCGTGCCGACCGAGAGCGCTCTGCGCCCAGGCGACAGCGAGGTGCGGGCCGGCCTCACCGGGTCGGTGCCGGAGCAGGATCCGGCCCGCGCGCACGACGATGTCGTGATCGCCGAGGCGGGCGGCCTCCCGCATCAGGGCGCGGGCGGGATCCGCCGCGCCTGCAAGGCCGGCGATACCATCGACCTGCTCGAGAGTGTCCGCCCGCTCCGGCAGTGACGTGCCGTCGATCCCCTCCGCGATCGCTCGACCGAGCGGCGCGAGGTCCCGGTCGATTCGCGCACCGAGGAGGGCGGCGCGCCTGAGGCCCCGCGCGCCCGCCGCCCAGCGCGCCGCTGATAGGTCGGCACGGGCGAGCGCCAGCAGGGCTCTCGCTTCGGCAGGGGTATTGAGGAACTGGCGGGCCGCCATGCGGGCGCCGTGGTCCGGGTCGCCGCGTTCGGGCGGCGCATCCGGGGTTTCGCCGGCAAGTGCGCTGAACCAGGCCGCCCAGGCGGCGGCGCGCACCGGCCAGGTCGCCGTCGCCAGAACCTGCGCCGCCTGCTCGCTCTGCCGGCGCGCAGTGCCAGCGGGGTCGTCCCGCCGTTGCGACAGGACCGCGACCATACGCTCCGCGTAGAGCGCGGCATGGACGGCCGGGTCGTTGGGGACTGGCGTCAGATGGGCGAACCCCATGCCCGTTTCGGGAAGTGCGCCGAGCCGGCTCGTCACCGTGAGGCAGCCCGCCGCGAGCGCTTCCATCACGGCGATGCAGGAGGTCTCGGCGAAGCGGTTCAGGTATGCGAGGGCAGTGACGTCGCGCAGCTCCTCTGCCAGGACGGCCGGCGGGATCGCCCCCCGATAATCGACCCCCTCGGTCGCCCGGCAACGCTTGTACAGGTCCTGGTACGGGTCGGCCTCGCCCGTAATCTGATAGGGGGCGAGGCTCGCGTAGACGCGCAAGACAGTGCCAGGCAGGGCGGCACGGATGCGCGGCAGGCCGTCGAGGAGCACGTCGAGGCCACGATAGGGGGTGCTGGTATAAGCAAGGATCGGGGGCCACGGCCGCGCCGCCAGATCCCCCTCGCTCGGGAGCCTCGCGGCGAAGGTTGGGTTCACGGCGTTGCGCAGGGTTCGGCAGCGCTCCGGCGGCAGGCCGAAACGGGTGACATAGGCGTGGCGCTGCCAGTCGCTGACGAACGCGAAGGCGTCCCAGCCCGCGCGCTGGGCAGGATCGTGCAGCCCGCGCATCGCTGGCTCGTCGGCGGCGTGCTGCGTCCACAGGATCAGCCGTACGGAGGCGCCGAGCTGCGCGCGCAAGCCCGCGAGCAAGGATACGTCGGTGCCGTTGAGCACAACCACCACCGGGATGCCGGAGAGATCCGCGAACGACAGAGTCCTGGTGGAGAGCACCCGCACCCCGTGAACTCGCCCGGGCCGGTCGGTTGCCGTCGCCATGGTCACGTCGAGCCCGTCGCGGGCGAGTTGCGCGGCGAGATGGCAGAGGGCGGATTGCGAGCCGCCCAGGGGAGCGGTCTCGGGCGTTGCAGGCGTGTAGGACATCGCGCCCGGATCGATGAAGGCAACCCGCATCATCGCCCGTCCGCCGTCCCGTGCGCCCGACCCACACCAGAGCCGCGCTCGCTGGATCCGTCCGGCCGGCCGGGCTTGCGTTTGAGGGCTGGGCCGTGCTCAGCGGACGAGGCGCGGCGAGCAGGGGGCCGCACGGAGACGGCGCCGGGGACGATTGACGACATGGACCTCGACCTGGCGACGAAGGTGCGCGACCTGCTTCTCGATCCGGCCGACGCGACCGCCTTGCAATACCTCGCTCTCGCCGTCCGCGAGAAGGGGGATGGTCTGCGCTCCCTCCGCCTGTTCGCTCGGGCGTACCGTCTGCACGGCAATCGGGAGATCTTCCTCCGGCAAATTGATGGTGCGCTCCACCTGGCCTTGAACGCGGCCGTCGGCTTGATCAACGGCGGCGCGATCGATCGGGCCCTCGACCTGCTCGCTCGGACCGCCGAGATCGCGCCGCTCAAAGGCGACCTCGCACGCCTGCTCGCCATCGTCCGGTTCATCCGGAGCGAGGACGCGGAGGCGGCCCGGCTACGGGCGCTGCTGCCGCCGGAGGCGGGCGGCCTCGGCGTCGCCGTCGATGGGCTCGCCGCGCGGGCCCGTGAGGAGGCCTATCTGGGCACTGTGGTCATCCCAGCCTTCCGGGCCGAGGACACGGTCAGACGCGCCCTCGACAGTGTCGCGGGCGCCGTCGTGCGGTTGCGCGCTGCCACCGGCCGGGCGGAGGCGAAAATCCATATCTGTGTCGTGGACGACGCCTCGCCCGACGGCACCGCCGGGGCGGTGCTCGGCTGGGCCCGCGCCAACCCGGACCAAAGCCTGGCCCTGACCGTGTTGAGCCGGAACGGGGGCGCCGGCGCGGCGCGCAACCTCGCCGCCGCCGGGGCGAAGGGGGACGTCCTCTGGTTCCTCGACGCTGACGACACGTTCCTCGCCGACCATCTCCTCGTGACCCTGGCAATCTTGGACGACCGGCCGGATGTGGGCTTCGTCCGCACCGGCATCGTCTTCGACAGCATCGACTCCGAAATCGCGCCAGTCTGGCGCGAGGCCTCGGAGCGGACGTATCCCTGCAACATTGCCGTCCGCCGGACCTGCCATCTCGCGACCGGCGGCTTTCCCGACGAGCCTCCCTTCCGGCCGGCTGTCGCGGATGACGTCGCCTACAGCCGCGTCCTGCACGCCCTGTTCCCGGGTGTGCATGTGCCGCTCCGCACGGTCCGCTACACGCTGCAGCCCGGCAACGCCTTCGACCGGCAACGGGCGGACATGACAAGCGGGCGTCCGCCCGGCGTGGGCGCGCAGCCGGACGCACGCTTCCAGGCGATCGGCCTGCTGATCGAGCGGCGTCTTTTCGCGCACGGTCGCAACCGGAGGCGCGAAGGCGGGGCTGCGTTCCCGGCCTCCGGGACGGCCGCCGCCCTCCTGGTCCAGATGCTCGACGCGCCGGTGGGCGCGCGCTCCGGCGTCGAGGAATTGGCGGATCTCTGGCTCAGTCGAGGCGAGGCGGCCCGGGCTGAGGCACTCCTGTGGGCGGCTGTGCCCTTGGGGGCCGGCGATGGCCGGTTTGCCCGGGCCCTCGCCCGAAACCTCTCGGCACAGGGACGGCCGGCCGCGGCTTCCCTGCGCCAAGCCCTTGTCCGCGAGCCCGCCGACGCGGCGACGTGGTTCGCTCTCGGTCTCGACGCTTACCGGTCGCAGCAGGTGGGAGACTCCCTGCGCGCCTTCCGGCGCACCGCATCGCTCGCGCCGGCCACGGCGGCCGCGGTCTCGAATATTGGTAGCCTGCTCATGGAAAGCGGTGACGCTGCCGGCACCCGGCGCGCCACCCAGCGCGCCTTGCTGCTCCAACCCGATCTGGCCGCCAGCCTGCTGCATCTCGGCCGAGCCGAGGCCCGTCTCGGCGCACCGGAGCGGGCGGCGGCCTGGCTTGCGCGGGCGGACCGACTCGCACCCGGCCGCACTGACATCGCCCTCGCGCAGGCCGAGATCCGCCTTTCCCGCGGCGACGCCGCGGCGGCGGCCTCCTGCGCCCGACGCGTCCTGCTTCTCGATCCGGCCAGCTACGAGGCGCACGCTCTACGGGCGCGCGCCCACGAGGCGACGGCACGGCCGGAGGCGGCGCTCGCCGCCTGGGATCGGGCCGCCCGGTGCAATGCGGCCTATGGCGAGGCCTTCACCCGCCGGGCGATGCTCCGGCTCTCCGCGCGCTGGGGAGCGCCCCCGGTCCCGGTCCCGCCCAGTGCACCCCGGCGGCGCCGCGCCGTGAGCCGGCTCGGGCTCGACGGGCGTTTCGGCAACCAGATCCTTCAATACGGCTTTCCGCGCCTCTACGCAGAGCGGCACGGCCTCGTACTCGAGACGCCGCCCTGGCTCGGGCAGCACCTGTTCGACCGCGACGACCCGCCCCTCGGGCCCACCTTGCCGCGCCGCTCTGGGGACGCCGCGGCCCTGGCGGATGATCGGGATGGGACTTATGCCGGACAGGACGTCGCCGGCTATTTCTGCGGCGATCCCGGCGGCTGGGCCGGGGAGCGGGAACGGTTCCGGGCCCTTTTCGCACCCGGCCGGAAACTGCGTCCCCTGGCCGAGGCGATCGGCCGGCGACTCTCGGGCGGGACGCTGGTGGCGATCCATCTGCGGCGCGGCGATTACGGGTGGGGCCGCTTCTGGATCGCGCCGGAGGCGTGGTACCTGCGCTGGCTCGACGCGCTCTGGTCGGCTCTCGACCGGCCGGTCCTCTATGTCGCCACGGACGCGCCCGGCCTCGCTCAAGCCTTCGCCGCCTACCGGCCGCTCACCGCCCGCGATCTGCCGGCGGGACCGGACGGCGCCGAGTTCTTCCCCGATTTCCATGCGCTCTGCCTGGCCGACCAACTGGCGACCTCGAACAGCACATTCTCGGGCGCGGCGGCCCTGCTGAACCCCCGTGCCGCGTGCTGGCGTCCGGACCTAAGCCTCGGGGGCCTCGTTGACTACGATCCCTGGCGCAGTGCGATCCTGCTGTGAGGAAGCACCCATCAGGTCCTGATCCTCTCCATCGTGGCGGTCGAGGAATGCCCTACGTGGAAGGCGGTGGTGACGACGCGCCCGCCGCGCGCCTGCACGATGTCGGCGCCGACGATGTCACTGCCCGCATAGTCGCCGCCCTTCACCAGCACGTCTGGCTCGATTCGGGCGACGAGGGCAAGCGGCGTGTCCTCCTCGAAGCCCACGACGCAGTCGACCGCGGCGAGGGAGGCCAGCACCTCGGCCCGGTCGACCAAGGTGTTGATGGGCCGTTCGGGGCCTTTCAACCGCGCGACGGACGCGTCGCTGTTCACCCCGACGACGAGGAGGTCGCCCTCGGCACGGGCTGCCCGCAGCATGCGAACGTGGCCTGGATGCAGGATATCGAAGCACCCATTCGTGAAAACGACGCGCCCGCCCGCGGCACGGCAGCGCTGGACCTGGTTCAGGGTCGCCTCGAGCGTCATAAGCGCCGGGATGACGGGTGGCTCGCTCCTGCCCAGGCGCTCAGCGATGTCACGGGCGGTGACGACGTAGGTGCCCACATGGGAGACAGCGATGCCTGCCGCGATGTTGGCGAGATCCACCGCGCGGTCGAGATCCTCGCCTGCGCAGAACGCGACGGCCAGCGCCGCCAGCACGGTGTCGCCCGCCCCCGACACGTCGTAGACTTCAAGCGCCCGGGTCGGATGGTGGCGCACGCGCCCGTCGGCCGAGATCGTCATCATGCCGGCCGGTCCTTTCGTGAGCACGAGGTGGTCGATCCCGTATGCCCTGATCGCCGCCAGCGCGTGAGCCGGCAGGTCCGCTTCCGGGCATGCGCCGAACAACAGTCGGTATTCGGCACCGTTTGGCTTGAGAATGTGGGTGCCGCGGTAGCGCTCGGCTCCGGCCGTCTTCGGATCCACCAGCACCCGCACGCCCCGGGCCTGCGCGAGCGCGATGAGCCGGGCGATCGGCGCCAGGACACCCTTGCCGTAATCGGACAGCACCACCATCCCGACCCGGTCGAGCGCCAGCGCGAAGCGCCGCTCCAGCTCGACCAGGGCCTCGGGATCGACCCCGCTCTCCCGGTCCACCCGGGCGATCTGGTGCTGCCGCCCTGAGACGATGCGTGTCTTCTCCGTGGTCACGCCGTTCCGGCCGACCACGAGGTCGGTCGTCAAGCCAGGGACGGCGAGGAGGTCTGCGAGCTCCCGGTGCTGATCGTCGTCTCCGACTACAGCGAGCATCTCGCAAGTCCCTCCCAGGGCTGCGATGTTGGCGGCCACATTCGCGGCTCCACCCGCCCGCACCGTGGATCCGCGCGTCAGTAGGACTGGCACCGGGGCCTCGGGCGAGATGCGGGTGACCTCACCGTAGACGTAGCGGTCGATCATGGCATCGCCGACCACGAGGATGCGCTGAGACGCGGCTATTGCGTTCGGGAAAGTCATCACCGCTGCCTGTCCCGTTCCATCGTCCTCCTGGTCATGCCGAGCTTGATAGCGGTCAGAGATCTGGGAGGAAAGGGCGCCGTCGTTCGCCCAGGATCGAGGCTGATGCGCTTAGCAGTTCTAAGGCCGGTCGACCTTGGTCAGGCGGCCAGGGCCTGGCGCACCTCACAATACTCCCGCTGCGCCGGCGTTGCCACAGCGAGCGGCGATGGAGTTCGATATCGTGGAAGACAATTGGCAGCCGGCGCGAGTAACGTAGGTCCTTCGGCTTCAGTAAGCGGATAATTATCTCCAAATTTCGCGAACACAGGTTTATATAAATAATTTGGTATGCTGACGGATCAGGTCCCCAATCTATCTTGAAATTTCATCCACAATCAAGAGATTTAGAATCAATTCGAAAAATAAAATAAAGATTGTTTGCAGAGACAGGTTGCACTAGAGGTCGCACGATCGCTTCGCAGGCAGGCACTATGTTGCCTGCAAACCATGATGAACTGATCAGCCCTGTATCGGCCTTAGCGGTAACGGAGCGGACGTAGGTACGACGCAACATAATCGTGCACGCTGTCCTCCAGCACTGGCGCCTGTCCGCTCCAGCCCGCGGCGCGCAGCCGTTCGGTCGAGGCTTCGGTCACATATTGGTAGACCTCCCGCAAGCCCTCGGGCATTGGGTGATAGGCGATCGCCGCGAGCCTGTCCTCGGCAGCAAAGACCGCCTGCGCGAGGTCGGCGAAGCTGCGGGCGTGGCCGGTGCCGACGTTGAACAAGCCCTGGCAGACCGGACCAGCCATCAGCCAGAGCAGGATATCGACCGCATAGGCGACAGGGACGAAATCGCGCCGCTGGCCGCCATCCGGGATGTCCGGCCGGTGGCTGGCAAAGAGCGAGACGGTCTCGCCCGCTCGCACCCGAGGGTAGATCTGGGTGACGAGGCTGGCCATGGTGCCCTTGTGGTATTCGTTCGGGCCGAACACGTTGAAGAACTTCACTCCGATGCAGCGCGGCGGCAAGGGGGCCCCTGTCTCGCGCCGCCGGGCCACGAGGAGATCGAGCTGATGCTTGCTCCAGGCATAGAGATTGAGCGGGCGCAGTCGCCTCAGCGCGGCGAGCGCGGGATCGTCGTCGAAGCCCTGTGCGCCGTCGCCATAGGTCGCGGCCGAGGAGGCGTAGACGATCGGCACTGCAGCCTCGGTGCACCAATCGATCAGCCGCAAGCTGAAGTGGTAATTCTCCGCCATCATCCGATCCGCATCCGTCTCCAACGTCGAGGCGATCGCGCCCAGATGAATGACCTGCTCAATATCGCCGCGCCCGTGCAGCCGCTCGAACAGCGCTTCGGGGGCGACGAAGGCGGCAACCGCCCGGTCGCGCAGGTTGCGCCAGCGGCCGTCCGAACCGAGGCGGTCGCAGACGATGATGTCCTCGACGCCCCGCTGATTGAGCGATGCGACCACGTTCGAGCCGATGAAGCCGGCGGCTCCCGTCACCACGATCATCCTGCGCCCTCCGCGTCCCGGCAGGCCGGGGCCATGGGACGGACTGGCCGAGCCGGGCGCCCGAATCAACCGGTCGCATTCAGGACGCCCGGTTTTGGGAGACGACCGGCGTGACGGCGATCCTCCGTGAGCGCTGCCGCGCCTGTGGCCATGCCCTGCACGGCCCAGTCATCGACCTTGGAGAGCAAGCCCAGCAAGGCTTTTTCCCGACCCCTGGAGCGGCCCTACCGGTGAATGGGCGCCACCCGCTCCGGCTGATGCGGTGCACCGGGCGATGCGGTCTGCTGCAACTAGACCGAACGCTACCGGCCGAGCTCCTCTACGACCGCTATTGGTATCGGTCAGGCGTCAACGCCACCATGCGCGCGCACTTGCACGGCCTCGCTGAGGCCGCCCTGCGGCGCGTCCGCTCCCCGGATCCGGCAGTCCTGGACATTGGCTGCAACGACGGCACGCTGCTCTCCCGCTGCCCGCCGGGCGGACGGCGCATCGGCATCGACCCCTCGGATGTGGCGCTGGCGGACCAGAGCATCGAATTGATCCGCGGCCATTTCCCGGCGGCGACCGAACATCTAGAGACAGCCTCGCTCGACCTCGTGACGAGCATCGCCATGTTCTATGACCTCGACGATCCGGTGACCGCTGCCTCTGCCATTGGCCGGTTGTTGCGCCCCGATGGAATTTGGGTCGTGGAGTTGTCCTACCTGCCCTTGATGCTCGAAACAGGGGCCCTCGACACGATCTGTCATGAGCATCTCGGCTACTACAGCTTGAAGGCACTCGAATACGTCGCGGACCGAGCCGGCCTTCGCGTGTTCCGTGCCGAGATCAACGCGTGCAACGGCGGGAGCATCCGCTGCTTTCTCTGCCATCCTAGGAGCCGGCACCTGGATGGTGCCGCTGACGCGGCCACGCTCGCGCGCTTGCGGGAGGCCGAGTCTCGCCTTCGCCTCGACGGCGATGCGCCCTACACTGCCTTTCAGGCCCGAGCAGAGGCGACGCGGCGCGATTTGACGGATTTCCTGTCCGGGATCCGCACTCGAGGCGAGCGTGTGCACGTCTACGGTGCCTCGACCAAGGGCAATACCCTACTGCAATGGTGCGGCATCGACCGCGAGATCGTGGATTGCGCGGCCGAGCGCAACCCGCATAAGGTTGGAACCGTGACGCCCGGAACCGGGATTCCGATCGTCGCCGAGGCGCAGTCGCGCGCCCTCAGGCCGGACTGGTACCTCGTCTTGCCCTGGCATTTCCGATCGGAATTTCTGGCGCGCGAGGAGGCAACGATCCGGGCCGGAACCCGAATGCTGTTCCCGCTGCCGAGGCTGGAGGTGGTGGAGGCCGCCAACCTCCCCGCTGCGCTCGCGGCTGCCTCACGGGCGGCCTCCGGCGAGGATGGAGAGGAGAAGCGCATTGAGCGCCGCGAGGTCGACTTCGATCGGTACGTCGAGGCGGTCCAGGAGCGCATCGGGTAGCGTGTCCGCGGCGAAGTCACTTGTTAGGTGCATTGAGGTTCCGACGAGCGGTATCTGGACGCCCATCTGCGCGTTCCAGGCCGAGTCCGGGTGGTAGAAATCCGGGTTGGCGAGATGGACCCAGCAGGCATGCGGGGCGAGGAAGACCTGGTTGCCCGTGGCCGCCCCGATCGGCGCGACGACGATATCGGCCCCGGCAACTAAGGCCACGGTCTCGCGGACGCCGAGGCGCTCGGGCTGGAGAGTTGTGAAGCCGAGGTGCGCAAGGTGAGCGCTCACCGCCGCGTCGTTGGTGATGCGGTGCTTCGGGGCCGAGCCCCGGCGCGACAGGTAGATCCGCCGGGGGGCGTCCGGCATGGGCTGGGCCTGCGGCAGGAGAGTGTCCCGCAGCCAGCGTACGGCGATCGGATAAGGGACGGGACCGGGCAGCGTCGCCCGGGCGAAGCGGTAGTGAACCCGCGGCCCCGCCACGCTCCGCCGATGGTCTACGACCCGCTCGCGCGGCACGCCTGCGAGCGCCAGCATCTCGTAGTGGAAGTCCCGCAGGCCGAAGAGATGGATCGGCAGGTTGCGGGTTTCCGGCAGGTGCGCGCGCACCGCGAGGCGGGGGAGGATGTCAACGAGGAAGTGCCAGTAATTGGGCGTCGCCGGCAGGAACAGGCACGGCTCCTCGACTGTGATGACCGGATAGAGTGGTTGCGGCAGCCGCACGATGCCCGCCTCGGTGCCGCGGGTGGTGCCGATGAGCGGCACGGCCGCGCCCCTCACCTCAGTCTCGCGGTTCTCGCGCAACGCGAAACGGCGACCGGCCAGGACGTGGACCTCGTAATTGTCCTTGACGTAGAAGCCCTGGAGGATCTCGATCTCAGCGCCAAGGGCAACTGCCGCGACCTCAGGCCGGCGCAGGGTCGCGATCGTCTCGGACAGGAAGCCCGGATAGGACGCGGCGATGTTCGGCGATAGCGGCTGAGGCTCTGCCGGCAGGAATTTCCAGGTCAGGCTTGCCGCCTCGCACCAGGCGGGAAAGTCAAGCACGCGGACTGGAAAGATCGTGATCGCCGTCGGTGGGACGCCGTGGAAGTCGAAGCGGCAGCGCAGCGCCGTGAATGCTACGGCGCGGTTCGGCACGCCGATCAGGAGGGCGAGACGGATCAGCGGTAGCAGGAGATCGTAGAGAGCCTGCGTCATCACCGGGGCCCGCTCGAGCAGGGCCTGAGCCCGATCGAGCGCGTGCTCGGCCGTCCCAATATCCCCTGTTCGCATCGCCTGATAGGCTTGGTCCCGACACAGGGCGAGCGCGTGTTCACGCATCGCCGCTGAGGCGGGAAACTGGTCGAGGCCCTGTTCCAATCCCGCGATCGCCGCGTCCGCCCGGCCCGTCCCCGCGCGCAGGCGCGCCAGGGTGAGGTGGTAGGCCTCAACCTGTGGGGCACACCGGAGGGCGGCTTCGAGGCTCGCGATCCCAGCCTCCGGCTCGCCTCGGTTCGCCAGGATTTCCGCAAGGCGCAGCGTCGCGCCCTGGTTGCCCGGGTCGAGGGCAACAACCCGCCGGAGCGGATCGAGAGCCTCGGATGCGCGGCTCTGCCGGTACAAGATCTCCGCGTGGTTCGCATGCGCCTCGACCATCTCCGGCCGAAGGTAGCAGAGCCGGCGGAACGCAGCCTCGGCGGCTCCGAGGCGCTCCGCCCTGGTCGCGACGATGCCGGTCAGGAAGAAGAATTCCGGACTGTCCGGCCAGGACGTCAGCGCTTGACGGCAGAGCTGTTCCGCTTCGCGCAGACGTCCTTCCTCGTAGAGGTGCAATCCATGGGCGAGGGATGAATGCGGGTTCATGATTCCGCATCGCACAGCCGCTGGCTGCGGTGAAGGTCGCGTTGTTCTCAGCGATCGAAGACCAGCGCTCGCCGAACAGTCCTCCCAGCGGGCGTGCGGAGATCGTGGGGCGCGTCTTTGAGCAGGTGGTGGAATCCCGCGAGATGCACGATCCCCAAGGGCGCGTGCGGTAGTTGCGGCTCAAGCAGAAGTCGACCGTCTTCCGAGCAGCGCGGCAGGGCGCGGTGGCAGATCCAGTTGCAGGTGGCTGGCAGGAGGCTGACGGGGAGGTTCTGCGTCCGCAAGGCCACGTTCAGGGCGATCTGCTCGCTCACGAACAATACCGCTCGCTCGAAGGAAGCCGAGAGGAGATTGGCCCAAGCCCCCCAGTGTGGCGCGTCCCGCCGGGCCGCAAAGACACCGCAATTCAGGAGCGGGTGGAAACACAGATCCTGGGCAGTCTGGGCATCGAAGCAGGCCCGATACCAAGCGTCGAGGTGCGCGACGTAGGATGCCTCTGCATAGAATGGCGTGTAGGATCGGTCGAGTTCAGGAACGATGGCGAAACTGTCGCGCGCGGCGCCTCTCAGCAGGAGCGCGACCGCGGCCCAATCTTGGACCCAGCAATCCGCGTCCAGCCAGAGGATGACCTCGCAGTCAGGTACGTAGCGCGGGAGATGTGGCCGTGCGACCATGGCCTTGAAGTATTCGGGCATCGCTGAAGCGAACGCGTAGTCCCATCCAGGCGTCACCACTGCCACTGTATGGTCGGCTAGCCACCGGTGCGCGGCTAGACCTAAGCCGCAATCGAGTACGACGATTGGAACATCTGCGCCATCCGGGCAGCTCCGGATCGAGCGGACGAGCCCTTTCAAGAGGGGCAGATAGACGTCGTTCGCCGCGGAGGCGATGGCGAAGGGCTGGCTCGTCATGTACCGCTTACCGCTCCTAAGAGCACCTAACAGAATCGGCTTCAGCTCCTGCTAAGTGATTGGAAACGCAGGGCGTGTGGTGGTTTAGATAGAGGCTCTTAGTCGACGAGGCCATGCGCCATCTCGTGGCGGACTTCCCGGCCCTCAAGGGCGTGGGCGTTGCGGCAGCGTGGGCCGGCCTGATCGACACGTCACCCGATCTCGTTCCCGTCGTATCAAACATCGACACGATCGGCGGCCTGACGATCGCGACCGGCTTCAGTGGCCACGGCTTCGCGCTCGGGCCGGGTGCCAGCCGACTGGCAAGCGAGCTCGTCATGAACGAGACGCCCTTCGTCGATATCCGGCCCTTCCGCATCACGCGTTTCTCGGATGGGTCAGCGATCAGGCGTCCTGAGATGATGTAGGGGTCCATGCCGCAGGCGCGGGCGGCCGTGGTGCGATCAGCGCCCTCCAGCACCAGGGCGAGGGCCAGCATGCGACGGGCGGCTGGGATGCTGGGCGCCGTGGAGGAGGCCGCGCGCAACGCCTCGGC
>JAEWKL010000666.1 GCA_023386115.1 Pseudomonadota bacterium | reverse complement strand
CCCGGGGCCTGCCGCCGCCCTTCCCCGCCGCTTACGTCGCGCGGGTGCTCGACGAAGGTTATCGGCCCGACCTCGACGCGCTCGCGCGCGACTACCTCGCCGCCAACCCGACCCGCCACCGCGGCCTCGACCTGCTGCCGCTCCTCGCCCATCGCGACGAGGCGGGGGTGCGGGCGGCCCTGCCGCCGGACGAGAAGGTGAGCCCGCGCCCGGTGCTGCATTACCGGATGCCGCAGGCGCATGTCGGGCTGGCAGGCTGGAGCCTGGCGCCTGCCTGGAACCTGTGGGTGGGGGTGGAGGAACTGGCGGAGGAAGGAGGTCCGCAGGCGGCAAGCCCGAAGGGGGGACGCCCCGATCCCGCTTGAGCGGATCGCGATCGCAGCGTAAAGCGTGACGGTGATGACCGAACGCCGCTCCCCGCTCGCGACCCTGTGGTGGCGCTTCCTCTGAGGAAGCGGCCGTCGTTCATCCATGTCACGACCGATGCCGCCGTCTGGTGGGCTCGGTCGTTCCCCTCTTTCCGGCACCCTTCAGCGCGGCGGCGATCCTCCGGAGAGCCCGCATGTCCGTCGAAGCGCCGTCCAAACCCGTCATCCTCACCGGCGACCGCACCACCGGTCCGCTGCATCTCGGCCATTACGCCGGCTCGCTGCGCAACCGCGTGGCGTTGCAGCACAGCCATCGCCAGTACCTGCTCCTCGCCGATGCGCAGGCGCTGACCGACAACGCCCACGATCCGGCCCGCATCGCCCGCCATGTGCTCGAGGTCGCGACCGACTACCTCGCGGTCGGCATCGACCCCACGGTCACGACGCTCTGCGTGCAATCGGCCCTGCCGGCGCTGGCCGAGCTGGCCCTGCTCTACCTGAACTTCGTCACGGTGGCCCGGCTGGAGCGCAACCCGACGATCAAGGACGAGATCCAGGCCCGCGGCTTCGGCCGCGACATCCCGGCGGGGTTCCTGTGCTACCCGGCCGCCCAGGCGGCCGACATCACGGCGTTCCGGGCGACCCTGGTACCGGTGGGCGAGGACCAGACGCCCCTGATCGAGCAGACCAACGAGATCGTCCGCCGCCTCAACCGTCAGGTCGGCCACGCTCTCCTGCCCGAGGCGCGGGCGCTGATCCCGGAGGTCGGCCGGCTGCCGGGCGTCGACGGCCGGGCGAAGATGAGCAAGTCGGGCGGCAACGCGGTGCCGCTCTCGGCCCCGGACGCCGAGATCGAGGCGGCGGTGCAGCGGATGTACACCGATCCCGGCCACCTGCGCGCCAGCGATCCGGGCAAGGTCGAGGGCAACGTGGTCTTCACCTATCTCGACGCCTTCGACCCCGATCCGGAGGCGGTCGCGGCACTGAAGGCCCATTACCGCCGCGGCGGCCTCGGCGATGCCGCGCTCAAGAGCCGCCTCGCGGGCGTGCTGCGCGACCTCCTCGGGCCGATCCGCGAGCGGCGGGCCGAGATCGCCCGCAATCCGGACCGGGTGATGGACGTGCTGCGCACCGGCACGGCACGGGCCAGGACCGTCACCGCCGCCACACGCGACGCGGTGCAGGATGCGCTCGGCCTGTTCCGGCTCTGAGCCTCCCATGCGCGGCTGCAAGCCCATCCTTGCACGGCTGCGCATTTCAAACCCGCCTCGGCGCGCCCATCTTGGCCGGCATGATACACGCCCTGCAATTCGGCCTCGACACGTTCGGGGATGTCACCGCCCGCAACGGCGAGCTCCTGTCCCACGGCCAGGTCATCCGCGACGTCGTCGCGGAAGCGGTCCTGGCCGATCAGGTCGGGCTCGACTTCTTCGGCATCGGCGAGCACCACCGCGAGGATTTTTCCGTGTCCTCGCCCGAGATGGTCCTGGCGGCGATCGCCGGGCGCACGGAGCGCATCCGCCTCGGCTCGGCCGTGACGGTGCTCAGCTCCGACGATCCGGTCCGGGTCTACCAGCGCTTCTCGACGCTGCAGGCGGTGTCGAACGGCCGCGCCGAGGTCATCCTCGGCCGCGGCTCGTTCACCGAGTCGTTCCCGCTCTTCGGCTACGCGCTCGACCAGTACGAGACCCTGTTCGAGGAGAAGCTGGAGCTGTTCGCCGCGCTGCTGGCCGGCGGGCCTGTGACCTGGCAGGGCACCACCCGGGCGCCGCTCGAGGCCCAGTCGGTGTTCCCGACCCCGGAGACGCCGCCCACAACCTGGATCGGGGTCGGCGGCAGCCCGAACTCGGTGGTGCGGGCGGTCCATCACGACCTGCCGCTGATGCTCGCCATCATCGGCGGCGAGCCGCAGCGCTTCCGGCCTTACGTCGATCTCTACCACCGGGCCTGCGCCCAGCTCGGCCGGACGGTTCGCCCGATCGGCGTCCATTCCCCGGGCTATGTCGGCGAGACCGATGCGGGTGCGCGCGAGGAATTCTTCGCCGATTACAAGCGCATGCGCGATCGGATCGGCGCCGAGCGCGGCTGGCCGCCGATGACGCGCCAGGAATTCGACCGCGAGGCCGATCACGGCTCGCTCTATATCGGGAGCCCGGAGACGGTGGCGAAGAAGATCGCCGCGACGGTGAAGGGGCTCGGCCTCGGCCGGTTCCAGCTCAAGTACAGCGCCGGCCCGCTGGCGCACGAGCGGCTG
This sequence comes from Pseudomonadota bacterium, assembly GCA_023386115.1. Taxonomy (GTDB): domain Bacteria; phylum Pseudomonadota; class Alphaproteobacteria; order Rhizobiales; family Beijerinckiaceae; genus Methylobacterium. The sequence continues at coordinate 7,637 of JAEWKL010000666.1, read as the reverse complement.
ATGCGCTCGATCGAGCTCTACGGCACCAGGGTGGCGCCGCTGGTGCGCGAGATGCTGGGGGAGATTCCTGGCGAGATTCCTGGGTAGAGCCCCGGCCGCGCGGAACGGGCACGCGGTCGCCGGTGCGTCGCCCTATCTCGGTCCGGCACCCCTCCCCGCCGCACCCCGGTGCCGGTACGGGAGGGGCAGGAACCGAGACAGGGCGACGACAGGAGACCCGCCATCTTCCACCTCATCTTCGCGGCGCCGTGCGCTTACGTGATCGCCCGCTGGCTCGCGCCCCTCGGGCTGCCGCTCGCCGCCAAGGGCGTCATCGCCCTGCTGCTGCTCGCCGCCTCGCAGTTCCACCTCTGGAACCGGCTCTCCTCGGGCTCGGTCTTCGCGCCCGAATTCCCGCGCGGGATCGTGCTCGCGCTGAACTGGGCGTTCGGCGCGATCCTGCTGCTGGCCGTGCTGCAGATCCTCGTCGATCTCGGCGCCGTGACGACGGCCCTGCTGCGCTGGAATCCGGTCACCATCCCGGACGGGGTGCGGCTCGGGGCGGCGGGGCTCGCCGCCGGGCTCGCGGCCCTCGGCGTCGCCAACGCCGTGCGGGTGCCGCCGGTCCGGGACGTGACGGTGCCGATTCCCGGCCTGCCGCCGGCCTTCGAGGGCTACCGGCTGCTCCAGCTCACCGACCTGCACCTGAGCCGCCTCTTCCCAGGCTCTTGGGCCCGCGCCGTGGTGGAGCGCGCCAACACGGCCGGCGCCGACCTGATCGTGGTGACCGGCGACTTCATCGACGGCTCGGTGGCGATGCGCCGGGACGACGTCGCCCCCTTGCGCGACCTGCGGGCGCCGGACGGGGTGTTCGCGATACCCGGCAACCACGAGTACTTCTTCGATTACCCGGCCTGGATGCACCATCTCGCCGGCCTCGGCCTGACGATGCTGCCGAACGCCCACGCCGTGCTCGCCCGGGCCGAGGCCCGCCTCGTGCTCGCCGGCGTCACCGATGCCTCGGCCGCGGCCTCCGGGGAGGCCGGCCCCGACCTCGCGGCGGCGCTCAAGGGCGCCCCGCCCGACGCGCCGGTCGTGCTCCTCGACCACCAGCCGCGCGCCGCGAAGCGGGCGGCCACGCGGGGCGTCGCGCTCCAGCTCTCCGGCCACACCCATGGCGGCATGATCCTCGGCCTCGACCGGCTTGTGGCGCGGGGCAACAACGGCTTCGTTTCGGGCCGCTACGACGTCGCCGGCATGACGTTGTATGTCGGCAACGGCACCGGGATCTGGCCGGGCTTCGCGCTCCGGCTCGGCCGCCCCGCCGAGATGACCCGGTTCACCCTGCGCGCCGCCCCCCGCGCCGACGAGCCGGGCTGAAAGCCGGCTCCAGGAACCCAGGCGGCGGCGCCGGGACGGAGCGGGCCAGGTCGGGAACCGGATCGCATGCGGGGGCCCGATCGCTCGGTCGCGCGGCATCGCCTGTCCGGGCGGAACCGAAATCCCGGACGCACGCCTCGGACAGCAGGTCGGTCCGACGCTGCGTCCGGCCTGGAGCGACCAGCAGATTCGCTTGTCCCGCACCGGTGAGCGACGGCGCCTCGACCGGCGCGGATGACGACCGGCGGTGATCCCGACAAAGTCGGACGTTCTCCGTCGGTCGGAGGCGGCAGACGGGCGTCTCTGACGTCATCGGGTCAGCAAGTCCCCCTCGTTCGCATGAAGACGGCCGCCTCTAAAAATATAATAAAATCAGAGGCGCGTACTCGATTGTGATGATGCAATCTTGCAACTTGTATCTTAGAAATTTTCTGGAAATATCAGTCTCGGCTGAATTGCCGGCGTGACGGCTGGATTGCTGATCGCAGCAGTCGCGAGATCGTTCATGGGGAGGGGCCGCGATGATCCGCAGCAACACCCGCACGCCTGACGCCGATTCGGCGTGGCGGGTGCGTGCCGGTCTTCTCCACGATACCGGCGTGCGCCCGCGCCGTCGTGCCGATCAGGCGCCGGATCACGCGCGACGAGGGCGCGAAGCCCCGGGCGGCCCGGCCCGCTGACGCTGTTCCCTGCCCTGCGTGAGACGCCGCCCGAGGAATCTCGATGTCGATCGCCGAACTCGACCGCATCCGCGCCCGCCTCGCCGCGCGGCCGCGGCCCGCCGATCTCGCGGCACGGCGCGCGCGCCTCGACGGTCTCGGCGCGGATGACGTCCTGCCGGCCGACGTGACGGTGGAGCGCGTGGCGGCGCGGGGCGTGCCCGCCGAATGGACCGGCACGGACACTGCGGATCCGGCGCGGGTGATCCTGTTCCTGCACGGCGGCGGCTACATGGCGGGCTCGCTCGCCAGCCACCGCCACGTGGTGGCCCTGGCCGGGCGGGAGGCCGGCGCGCGGACGCTCGCCCTCGCCTATCGGCTCGCCCCCGAGCATCCCTTCCCGGCAGCGCTCGAGGATGCGCTCGCCGGATACCGCTTCCTCCTCGACCAGGGGACCGCGCCGGAGCGCATCGCGCTCGCCGGGGAGAGCGCGGGCGGCGGCCTCGCCCTCGCGACGGTGCTGTCGCTGCGCCAGGCCGCCCTGCCGCCGCCGCGCTGCCTCTGGCTCTCCTCGCCCTGGGTCGATCTCACGCTCACTGGGGCCACCCTGGACAGCAAGGCCGCCGTCGATCCGCTCCTCAGCCGCGCTTACCTCGCGGAGCTCGCCGCCGCCTATCTCGCCGGCGCCGATCCGCGCTCGGCCCTCGTCTCTCCCATCGACGGAGATCTCGCCGGCCTGCCGCCGATGCTGATCCAGGTCGGGTCCGCCGAGATCCTGCTCGACGACGCCGTCCGGCTGGCGGCGTCCGCCGGGGCGGCGGACGTGCCGGTGACGCTGCGGGTCTGGCCGCACATGATCCACGCCTGGCACCTTTTCCACCCGGAGCTGGAGGAGGGCCGCGCGGCCTTGCGCGAGGCGGGATTGTTCATCCGGGCTCACCTCGACGGCGCGAGGGACCCGTGACCGGTCGCGCCGCATCCTCACTGGATCCCGCCGCGCATCGGCATCGACCGGAGGCCCTGCCATGACCGCACCGACGGTGAAGAACGTCTTCGACGTGTCGAGCTGGATGTACGGCAACAACGACCCTCCGCCCATCCCGGCCGGCCTCCAGCCCTTCGACTACGCGCCCGGGCAGTTCGACAGCGGCCTGGACGACGAGACCGGGTTCCACGCCGCCGCCTTCACCACCGGGGGCGACGACCCGACCGTCATCATCGGCTTCGAGGGCACCGACGCGAGCGGCCTGTCGCAGCGCCCGGCCTTCCTGGAAGCCCAGATCGCGGCGGATCTCGCGCTCTTCTTCGGCCACGTGCCGAAGGCCCTCGACCAAGCGGTCGCGTTCGCCGGGACGGTGATCGCGGCCGCCAGGCAGAAGGACATTCCCGAGAGCCGCGTCGTCGTCACCGGCCACTCGCTCGGCGCCGCGGAGGCCGCCTACGTGTCGGCCCGGCTCGGCCTCGGGGGCACGACCTTCGCCGCACCCGGCCTCAACCAGGACGAAGTCGTCTTTCCGGGCGGCAACCTGACCAACTATGTCACCTACGGCGACCCGGTCGGCAATTACAGCGCGACGCCGATGAACTACGAGGGGGCGTTCCTCTACGACACGGACATCCGCCGCCTCGGCGCGCCGACCTATATCGACTATTTCGGCGGGCTGCTCGGGCCGGCGGAGCGCCGGCTGCTGATCGCGGCGACCGAGCGGTTCGATCCCTCCTCCCGCAGCTACGATCCGGCTCTCGGCCTCCTGGAGGTGGGCGGCCTCGCCACGATCTTCCATCCGCTGACCTTCTACGGCGACCAGTTCTCGCCCTCCCTCAAGGACGGGGCGCCGGTCCAGGTCGATGCCGGCCGGATCATCGACGGCACCGAGTATCTGCAATTCTACGGCGATCTCCTCGACCGCAGCGGGCTGGTCAGCGACGCCTTCTACACTATCCGCTACAGCGACGTGCGGGCGGCGGGGATCGATCCCGAGGCGCATTACGCGCGTGACGGCTGGCGGGAGGGCCGGGATCCGAACCCGTTCTTCTCCACCCTCGGCTACCGCGCCGCCAACCCGGGCGTCGCCGCCGCCGGAATCGACCCGCTCGCCCAGTACGATGCGGCGGGATGGCGGGCAGGCCGCGATCCGGGCGCGAATTTCGACACGCGGCTCTACCTCGAGCGCAATCCCGACGTGCGGGCGGCCGGCATCGACCCGCTGGCGCATTACCTCGATCATGGCCGCTACGAGGGCCGGGCGACCTCTGCGGCGATCGGCGAGGCGGCGGACCTCGCCGCCGCCCGGGGCTTCGACGCGGAATACTACCTCCTGGCCAATCCCGACGTCGCGGCGGCCGCCCTGACGACAGGCGATTCCCGCGCCTTCGCGAAGGCCCATTACGACACGTACGGATGGCGCGAGGGGCGCGACGGCAACGCGCTCTTCGACACGGACGGGTACCTGACCGCCTATGCCGACGTGAGGGCCGCCGGGATCGATCCCCTGGCCCATTACGCCACATACGGCTGGCGGGAGGGCCGCGACCCGTCGAAGGATTTCGACACCAAACTCTACTTGGCGCAGAACCCCGACGTGGCGCAGGCGGGCGTCGATCCCCTGCTTCATTACCTGTCCTACGGGATCTACGAGGGCCGCGCGGCGCCGGCGGACGGGGCGTTCGGCTGAGGCCTTCGTCGCCGGAGCCGCTTCGGTGAGGAGAGGCGTGCCTCCCCGAGGAGGCCTGGGCGGGGCGTTCGCTCGGGTCAGTCGCCGGAGCATGGTTTTCGCAGCAACGGAAGCGTGTCAGGGCAGGCGGTGAGGCATGAGGCGGTGAGGCATGGCGAGCGGACAGGCCCCGCCCGGGCAAACGAACCTGAGTCCGCGCCTTCCCGCGCCCGCCGAAACCCGCTACCCCTCGCACACCATGCCGACCCAATCCCCCTTGCCCGCCCCCTCGCCCGCCTCTTCGCCCGTCGTCGCGGCCGGCTCCGTCCGCTTCGGCAACCACCTGCCGCTGAGCCTGATCGCCGGCCCCTGCGCCCTGGAGAGCCGCGGCCACGCCCTCGAGGTCGCCGCCGCCCTCAAGGAGATGACGGCCGCGCTCGGCCTCGGCCTCGTCTTCAAGTCCTCGTTCGACAAGGCCAACCGCACCTCGGCCGGCTCGAGCCGGGGCATCGGCCTGGTCCAAGCGCTGCCGATCTTCGCCGAGATCCGCGAGAGCTTGGGCCTGCCGGTCGTCACCGACGTGCACGAGGCCGGGCATTGCGCGGCGGCGGCGGAGGCCGTCGACGTGCTGCAGATCCCGGCCTTCCTGTGCCGGCAGACCGACCTGCTGCTGGCGGCGGCGGCCACCGGCCGGGTGGTCAACATCAAGAAGGGGCAGTTCCTCGCCCCCTGGGACATGGCCCATGTGGCGGCCAAGATCACCGGGGCCGGCAACCCCAACGTGCTGCTCACCGAGCGCGGTGCCTCCTTCGGCTACAACACCCTGGTCTCGGACATGCGTGCCCTGCCGATCATGGCACAGGTGAGCGGCGGCCTGCCGGTGGTGTTCGACGCCACCCACTCGGTGCAGCAGCCCGGCGGCCAGGGCGCCACTTCCGGCGGCCAGCGCGAGTTCGTGCCGGTACTGGCCCGGGCCGCGGTGGCGGTGGGGGTCGCGGGCGTGTTCATCGAGACCCACCCGGATCCCGACCGGGCGCCCTCCGACGGGCCCAACATGGTGCCCCTGCGCCAGATGCCGGCCCTGCTCGCCGAGCTCCAGGCCTTCGACCGGCTCGCCAAGGACTCCCTTGCCAAGGCCCGACACGCGGACGGGGCCGGCGGCTGACGGGGCAGCGGCGATGCAGGCCGCGCAGACCTCGGCGCAGGAGTCGCCCTCGCCGCAGGAATCGCCCTCCCGCCTGATCGCGGTCCTGGCCGCCGGCGGCTTCGCCAGCACCTTCGCGGGACGCGTGGTCGAGCCGCTGGTCGGCGTGCTCGCCCGCGACCTCGCGAGCCCGCCCGCCACCGTGGCTTTGCTCTCCACCGCTTTCGCGCTGCCCTACGCGCTGATCCAGCCGGTGCTCGGGCCGGTCGGCGACGCGCTCGGCAAGGAGCGGGTGGTGGTGGCCTGCCTGTGCGTGCTGACCCTGGCGCTGGCGGCCTGCGCGTTCACCGGCGACATCGGCACCCTGTTCGGCCTGCGCATGCTCGCGGGCGCGGCGGCCGGCGGGGTGATCCCGCTCTCGCTCGCCATGATGGGCGACCGCATCCCGATGGAGCGGCGCCAGGTCGCGATCGGCCGCTTCCTCGTCGCGGTGATCCTCGGCCAGCTCTCGGGCTCCACCGTGGCCGGGCTGATCGAGGGCGCGATCGGCTGGCGCGGGGTATTCTGGCTCGCCGCGGGAGTCGGGGCGGTGGGGCTCCTCGGCGTCGCCTTCGGCTTCGCCCGGCGCCTGCGCGCGCCCGGCGGCCGCTTCGCCCTCGCGCCGGCGCTCGCGCGCTACCGCACGATCCTGCGCAATCCCCGCGCCCGGGTGCTGTTCTGCGCCGTCTTCGTCGAGGCGATCGCGGTGTTCGGCATCTTCCCGCACCTCGCCCACCTGATCGAGGCGCGCGGCGAAGGCGGGCCCAAGGAGGCAGGTCTCGTGCTGGCGGGCTTCGCCGCCGGGGGGCTCGTCTACTCCCTCACGGTCGGGCTGCTGCTGCGCTTCCTCGGCCAGACCCGGATGCTGATGGCGGGCGGCGCGGTCTCGGGTGCCGCCTTGACGGTCGTCGGCTTCGCCGGCGCCTGGCAGACCGACGCGGCGGCGCTCGTGGCCCTCGGCCTCGGCTTCTACATGCTGCACAACACCTTCCAGGTGCAGGTGACCGAGGTGGCGCCGGAGGCCCGGGCCTCGGCGGTGGCGCTCCACGCCTTCTCGTTCTTCTGCGGCCAGGCGATCGGCGTGGCGGTTCTCGGCCTCGGTCTCGAAACCCTCGGCCAGCTGCCGGCGTTGGGCGTGTGCGCCGCCGTGATCCTGGTCCTCGGCCTCGTCACCGCCCGCCGGTTGGCCCGTCCGGGCTGACCATCCGGCAGGGTGACAAGTTCATCTGGAATTCAGGTGCCCGGCGCCAGGATCAGCCTCAGTCACGCCTCCCTGTAGCTGCGGCCGTAGATCCGGTCCGGTCCGACGAAGGCGGGCAGTCCCGGGCCGAATGATTGCGGGAACCCTTCCCGGCCGAGCTCGTTGTCTGGGTCATATGGCTTGAACGAAAGCAGGAGATCAACGATGCGCAAGCTGGCGATCATCCCGGCCCTCGCCGTCGCCCTCGGCGCCCTGTCCACCGTCGCCCCCTCGCCGGCCCAGGCCCAGGGCTGGCGCGGCCATCATGGCTACGGCCACGGATATGGGCATGGCTACGGCCGCGGCTATGTCGGCCGGCCTTACGCCTATGGCGGCCGCCGCCGCGGCATCTCCCCCGGCGCCGCGGTCGGCCTCGGGATCGCCGGTGCGGCGGTCGGCGCGATCGGCGCGGCGGCCGCGGCGACCGTCTACAGCCGGGTGGACTTCCCTCGGCGCACCGCCATCGGCCAGCGCGTGGTCTTCACCCCGGCCGCCGATGATCTGGCCCCGCCGACGCTCGCCGTCGTGTTGCGCCACGAACT
>JAEWKL010000662.1 GCA_023386115.1 Pseudomonadota bacterium | reverse complement strand
TGGGCGCTGATGCGCGGGACGCCTTGGCATCGACGGGGCGATGCCAAGGCGCGAGGGTATGAGACGTGCAGCGCAGCGGACGAAGCGTTGGCCCGCCACAAGGCCGATCAGAACACCTCTCCGGCATGTTCCTGATGCACCGGGTGGTCGGGCCAGCAAGGGCCCCGCGGCGCGCGCCGGACCAGGGTCGCGGGCCTGGCGAGAACGCGGTCGGCGAGATGCCCCGGCAGGGCATCGGTCCGGGCGAGGTAGTGGAAGAGCGGCCCGTCATTGGGCGGGGTCCGGGCAGCGGACAGGAGGTCGCAGGAGCTGATCGAGAAGGGCGGGACGAAGACGGCCCGGATGACCTCGTAGACGGGCGTGACCGCCCCCACGCCGAGGACCGCGACGGCGGTGGCCGCGCGCCAGCCGCGGAGACCCACGGCCGTCATGCCGACCCGCAGCGCGAGCAGGGCCAGCACCGGGATCGATGCGCGCATGACGAAATCCGCTCCCCCGAGACGATAGAGCGGCGCGAGCAGCAGCAGCGCGAGGATGAGCCCCATCTCCCGCCGGGGCGCACGGTCGGACCCGGCGATCGACCCCGGCGCGAGGCCGATGACGAACAGGGCCGGAACGATCTCGACCGTGATGAGGACGAGGTACCGGGCGGCGAATTCCGCGGTCATGTCCTGCAGCCCGTGCGGGACGCGCCCGGCATCCGCGCCGAGAAAGAGTGCGACCGGCAGGAGCCCGATGCCGGCGAGACTCACGGTCGCGACCGACCAGGGCGAAAGCCGGCCGCGGGCCTGGTCGACGAGGATCGCGCACGCGAGGAGGGGCAGGGCGCCCATCATGCTGAGCGGCGACCAGAACACGCACAGGCCGAACACCACCGCCAGAGAGGAGACCCGTAGGGCCGAGTCGCGCCAGAGGCAATAGGCGCCGACGAAGATCCAGCCCGACGCCGCGTGGTTCGGAACCCAGAAGACCTGCGTCACGTGGGACGAGAATTGCAGGTTGCCGATCCACTGCTCGAGATGGAAGCCCGGTGTGGTGCGCGCACCGACGGCCCAGCTTCCGACGATGTCCCAGCCGCTGAACGCGACGAAGATCGCCATGAGCGCCAGACCCTGCCGGTGCGACGGGGCGAGGCGGGCGAAGCCGTAGAGGAGGCAGCCGAACAGGAGCGCGTTCTGCGCGAGCAGCGCGCCGTGCGCCCCGTACAGGCCGGCGACCTTCCCGATCGCCGCCGGCAGCAGGTACATCCCGAGCGGCGCGCGCAGCATCGTCGGGTCGCCGGCATAGAGGTACCCGACCGGCCAGGGCTCGGCGACGAGGTCGCGCAAGACCGCGTCGCGCAGCAGCCAGTCGTCATTGGCGAAGAACAGGTGCCCCTCGCCGCCGAGCAGGCAGAGCCCGATCCCGGCCGCGACGGCGGCGGTGAGGAGGGGCACGTCGACCGGCTCGCGCGGACGGCAGAGATCCCGGAGCACCAGGGCGAGCGCCGCCGACACGAGGGCGACACACCCCGCCGCCAGCGCCGCATTCCGGAGGTGCGTGGCGAGGAAGAGCAGGTTGGGGGCAGCCGCGAGCACCAGCACGACGGTGAAGGGCAGGTGACCTGGGGTCAATTGGCCGAAGGGCCGTCGGCCGAGACCTTGGCCCACCGTTCCCGCGGCGGAAGGCGGGGCTTCGGTGGTGCCCCGGGGCTCGTCCGGGACGGCACGGTCCCGCCGCGCGGGGATGCCTTGCGCGGGGATGCCTTGCACGAACGTGCCGGTCATGGGCGGGGTCTCCCCTCGGGCGGCAGGTCGGTCGCGAGGCCGCCGCGGATCAGCGCCGCCCGGATGAGCCGCGGGCGCCCCTTCACCTCCTCCATGATCTTCGCCACGTATTCGCCGATGAGCCCGATCGCGAACAGGTTCAGGGCGCCGAAGAACAGGATCGCCAGCTGGGTCGAGACTGCGCCGCGCGGCGCGACGTCCGGCACGATCAGACGGACGGCGACCAGCATCGTCCCGATGAGGCCGGCGAGGCCGAGGAGCACGATGCCCGCGGCCGTGAGCAGCTTCAGCGGCGTGTTGCTGAACGAGAAGATCCCGCGCTTGGCCCATTCGAGGTTCGACAGCAGGTTGTTCGTGCTCGTGCCGAACATCCGCTTCGGCCTCACGTAATCCACCCCGGTCTGGCGGAAGCCCACATAGGCGCGAAGCCCCCGCATGAACAGGTCGCGCTCCGGGCAGTTCAAGAGCCAGCCGACGACGCGCCGGTCCATCAGCGAGAAGTCGCCGGCATCGTGCGGGATGCGCACGTAGCTGAAGGCGGCGAAGACCCGGTAGAACGCCTTGTAGAGCAGGCCCCAGACCAGCGGCATCTCGCGCTCGACCCGGCGGCCATAGACCACGTCGTGGCCCGCGACCCACGCCTCGTAGAAGGGCTCGATCAGCTCGGGCGGGTCCTGCAGGTCGCCGTCGAGGAGCACGCAGGCCTGGGCGGTCGCCAGCTCCATGCCGCTGCGGAAGGCCATCTGCGAGCCGAAGTTGCGCGAATGCGTGATGCCGAGCACGTGTGGGTCGGAGGCCGACAAGGCGCGGATGCGCTCGCCGCACCCGTCAGGGCTCGCATCGTTGACGAAGATGATCTCGTAATCGACGTCGATCTTGCGAAACACCGCCGTCAAGCGGGCATGCATGATCGGCACCGCCTCCTCGTCCTTGTAGCAGGCGATGATGGCGGCGATGCTCCGTCGCCGCGCCGCACCGGCCTTGGTGAGGCCGGATAGGTCCGTCCCGGCCTCGCGCATCCAGGCGGCGGTGCGTGCCAGGCCCTCCTTGAGCGGCGTCTCGGGCCGCCAGCCGAGCAGGCGCTCGGCCTTCCCGGGGTTCGCCTGCCAGCGCGCGAGGTCCCAGGCACGGGGCGCCATCGCGCCGAAGCGCGGCGCCTCGGCGAGGCCGAACACGTCCTTGGCCGTCAGTGCCAGGTCGCCGATGGTCGTCTGGGTGCCGGTGCCGATGTTGAGTGATTCGCCGTAGAGGTCGAGCGACATCTTGGCCGCCGCGCGCACGAAGGCCTCGCAGACATCCTCGACATAGACGAAGTCGCGCGCGATCGTCGGGTCGACGAGATCGGGATAACCGCCGGTCATCCCGCGCGACACGACCGCCGGGATCAGACGGTTGGCGTCCTCGTAGGGGCCGTAGACCGAGTAGAGCCGGAGATTCACCACCGGCCAGCGGCGGGTCTTGCCCGCATAGGCGAGGAACTGCGCGGCGGCGGCCTTCGAGACCGCGTAGGCGCTGTTTGGAACGAGGGCGGCGTCCTCGGACGGGGCGGCGGAGTTCAGGCCGTACTCGGACGAGGAGCCGGCATGCACGTAGGCTGCGAGCGTGCCGCTCTGGGCCATCCGCTCGACGCGCGAGACGAGGGCCGTGAAGTTGGTGGCGTAGATCAGGTCGGCGTCGGTCTCGAACGAATAGGCCCCGTAGGCGATGCAGTCGAACACCGTCGCCGGGCGGATCGCCTCGACGAAGCTGGCGGTCGCCGCCTTGTCGGTGACATCGACCGCGACGAGGTGCTGGGGATCGATGCCGCGCAGGCGCGGCGCCGGCAGCGTGCGGGCGACGGCGTAGACGTCGCGGCGGCACGCCAGGATGTGGCGAAACAGGTTGCACCCGACGAAGCCGCCCGCGCCGAGCACCACGATCGGGCCCTTGAGGGTGTCGATCCAGTCGGCGGAAGACCCGTTCATGCCGGGAGCCTTGCGCCAAGACCTACGCCAAGACCTGCGCCAAGACCTGCGCCATTACCCGCACCAAGACTTGCGCGCAGCGAGGCCGGGTCGAGGCCGCTCTCGCGCCGGTGGAACCCTTGCGAGCCGTAGATGCCGGACGGGTAGCCGGCCGCCGTGACCGATCGGAAGCCCGAGACCGCGACCCCGCCCTCCAGGCACCAGGCAGCGAGGCTCTGGCCGAGGCCGCCTTGTGC
>JAEWKL010000747.1 GCA_023386115.1 Pseudomonadota bacterium | reverse complement strand
GGCCTCGACTCCCTGGGAGCCGACGGCGAAGACGGGATGTCCGCCGCGCTCCCAGATCAGCCGGCCAGCCTCGGCCAGGGTCTCGGCATCGAGCACGTCGAGCGAGACGATTCTTCCGCCCTCTTCCCTGGCCCGATCGAGCGCCGCGTCGCCCTCGCCCCGCTTCATCGCCACGAAGTCGACGAGGCCGACCGGCAACGCCGTCTGGCGGGCGAGGTGGCGGCCGAGATCGGCCTCGTCCATCGGCGTGACCGGGTGGCGGGCCATGGTCGGGTGGCGGTCGAGGCGGTAGCCCCGGCCGCCGGCCGCCGCGAACAGGTGGCCGAAGCTCTGGTAGCGCCCCATCCCCGGATCGGCGACGACCATCGGGGTCCAGTCACCGGAAAAGATCTCCCGGCCGATCTCGACGGCGCGGCCGATCGAGCCGACATGCGGCGCCGAATCGAAGGTCGAGCAGACCTTGTAATGCGCCACCGGCGCCTTGAGCGAGGCGAGGAGCCGGAAGGCGGGGGGCAATTCCCGGTCCATCCAGGCCGGCGGCTGCGAGCGCGCCACCCCGGCGATGCCGATCGCACGGGCGCCCGCGAAGGCCTTCAGGCGCGCTTCGCTCGGGGCGGAGAGGAACAGCACGGTCTCGAGCCCGGCGAAGGCCAGCACCTCCATCGCCGCCGAGGAGCCGGTGAAGTCGTCGCCGGAAAAGGCGACGAGGGGGCCGTCGGGGAGAGGGCGAGAACCCTGGGAACCGGCGGTCACGCCGCACCCTCCAGCGCCTGGGCCAGGGCCGGGTGGGTGCAGGCGTGGTCGGCGAGCGGGATGCCCGCCACCGCCGCCTCCCAGGCCTGGCGCAGGGCCGCCACCCCCTCTCCGGGCCCGCCCGGATGGGCGACGATGCCGCCGCCCGCCGTCACGATGAGGTCGGTCGAGCCGAGGGCCGCGAAGGTGCCGGGCGCCTGCCGCACCGTCTGTCCCGACGAGAAGACCGGCATGGCGAGGCAGGGCTTGTCGGGAAAGAGCGGGGTGAGGCAGGTGCGGGCCGAGGCGACGACGCTGTCGTCGTCCTCCGAGAACTTGTTGTCGAGGCCGTTGACGTGCATGTGGTCGGCGCCGGCGAGCCGCCAGATCTTCTGCCAGGCGACGTAGGACCAGCCGAGCAGCGGGTGACGGGTGAGGGCGCCCCAGCCGTTGCGATGGGCGTGGATCGGCAATTCGCTCATCCGTGCGAGCGCGATCATGCCGACGAGGCCGACCGAGTTGAGGCTCGCCATCACGCAGGTGCCGCCCAGGTCGCGCACGAGGTCGTGGCGCCGGCGCATCTGGTCGATCTCGCCGGTGAGGTTGAAGGCGACCATCACCCTCCTGCCGGTCCGCTCGGCATGGTCGTTGACGACGCGCATCACCGCTCGCGCCCGGTCGTCGAACGGGCAATGCGGCCCGTCGGCCTGCAACTCGTCGTCCTTGATGAAGTCGATGCCGCCCTCGCAGAGGGTGCGCACCAGGGCGGCGGTCTCCTCGGGCCCGAAGCCGACGCTCGGCTTGATGATGGTGCCGATGATTGGCCGCCCCTCGACGCCCGCGAGGCGGCGCGTGCCGTCGATGCCGAAGCGCGGGCCCGGATAGGCCTCGGCGAAAGCCTGCGGCAGCCGGATGTCGAGGAGGCGCAGGCCCGTGATCGGGCGCAATTCGAACAGGTTGCCGGCGACGGTGGCGAGCAGGTTCGGCAGCGAGGGGCCGAGATTCTCGATCGGCCAGGACAGGGTGACGCGGGCGCGGCGGAGCTTGGCCGGATCGACCGCGGCGGTGGTCGGCAGCGACGGGCCGTCGACCGCCTCATCCAGCACCTCCAGCCGCTCGACCCGGGCGGCGGAGCGGGCCTTCAGCTCCGGCGTCTCGCCCGGCACCGGCACGAAGGTGCCGCTCGATTGCTCGCCGGCCATCGTCTCCGCCACCCGGCCGGGATCGCTCGCGGTCTCGAGGAGGTAATCGGCCTCGATCCGGATCGGGGGCGCGGCGGGACGCTGGCTCATACACTCGACTCCGGGGACGCGCGACGCCGGCGCGGGACCGGGAGCCTAACGACGTCTCGGACGCGCGAGAACTTGAGTTCGGCGCAGCGACCTGTGAGAAAAACTCCCAAGTGGAAATTCCCGAGTGGAACCTCCCGAGTGAAGACGGGAGCCCGCATGGCCGAAGGAGAGACATGCCGAAGCCGCGCCTGCCCCTCAACGCGCTGCGCGCCTTCGAGGTCGCGTCCCGCCTCGGCAGCATGAGCGCCGCGGCGATCGAGCTCGGCGTCACCCACGGGGCGGTGAGCCGGCAGGTCCGCGCCCTCGAGGCGCAGCTCGGGCTGCCCCTCCTCGATCGCGGGGCGCGGGCGGTCGCGCCGACGCCGGAGGGCGCGCGGCTCGCCGCCGAGCTGGCGGAGAGCTTCGAGCGAATGCAGGCCGCGGTGGCGCGGGTGCAGCCCGGTCCGCTGACCCTGTCCTCCTCGGCGACCGTGATGATGCGCTGGCTGATCCCGCGGCTGGAGCGCTTCAAGCGGGACCACCCATCGATCGAGCTGCGGCTGACCGTCAGCACCGGCGAGGTCGATTTCATCCGCGACGAGATCGGTCTCGCCATCCGCAACAGCATGGTCCGCGCGCCCCCGAGCGCCCTCACCGAGACCCTGATCCGCGAGGAGATCGGGCCGGTCTGCCACCCCGACTACGCCCTGCGGGTGACGGCCGACGGACCGGACGACCTCGTCGCGCGGGCCCGCATCCTCGGCACCGCAACGCGGCCGGAGGCCTGGGCCGAGTGGTCCCGGGCGATCGGGCGGCCCGGCCTCGCGATCGCGCCCGACGAGGTGTTCGGGCATTTCTACCTGGTGATCCAGGCGGCGGCCTGCGGCCTCGGCTTCGCCCTGGCGCCGCGCCTCCTCGTCGAGGACGAGATCGACGCCGGTCACCTCGTCGCGCCTTTGGGCTTCGTGCCCGGCCCGCACGCGATGCAGCTCTGGACCGCCGAGCACCTGCGCCACCGGCCCGACCTGCGCGTCGTGGCCGAGTGGCTGCGGCGGGAAATGGCCGGGACGCGTTGAAGCGCCAGCAGAACAGGAGCCTCAGGATGGACGCCGCCGCCGAACTGGACGAGCCGATTCCCTATATGGCGCGCACGCGGGCCTATTACGGCGCCCTCGGCTACCCGCCCTATCGCTGGGCGCGCTTCGACGACGTCCCCTTCACCCCGCTCCGAAAGCCCCTGGCGGAGGCCTGCCTCGCCCTCGTCACGACGGCCGCACCCTACCAGCCGGACAAGGGCGACCAGGGCCCCGGCGCGCCCTATAACGGCGCAGCCAAGTTCTTCACCGTCTATTCCGGCCCGGCCGACCGCGACCCGGACCTGCGCATCGCCCACATCGCCTATGACCGCGACCACACGCGGGCGGACGATCCCGGCACCTACCTCCCGCTCGGCGCCCTGCGGGCGGCGGAGGCCGCAGGGCGGATCGGCCGCGTCGCCGCACGCTTCCACGGCCTCCCGACGAACCGCAGCCAGCGCGTCACGATCGAGACCGACGCGCCGGAGATCGTCCGCCGCGTCCGCGCCGACGGCGCCGATGCGGCGATCCTCGTGGCGAACTGCCCGGTCTGCCATCAGTCGCTGGCGCTCGCCGCCCGGGCCTTGGAGGCGGCCGGCCTCGCCACCGTGCTGATGGGCTGCGCCAAGGACGTCGTCGAGCATTGCGGGGTGCCGCGCTTCCTGTTCAGCGACTTTCCTCTCGGCAACGCCGCCGGCCGGCCGCACGACCGGGCCTCGCAAGCAGCGACGCTGGACCTCGCCCTCGCCCTCCTCGAATCGGCGACAGCGCCGCGCACCACCGTGCAATCGCCGCAGGCCTGGAGCGCCGATCCGTCCTGGAAGGCGGATTACGCGAGCCTCGCCCGCCTCTCGGCCGAGGAGATCGCAAGCCGCCGCGAGGCGTTCGAGGGCGAGAAGCGCAAGGCGCGGCCCTAAGCAGAGCTGCACATGGCAATTCCGCTTAGCTTCTTGTTTTTGCATCATTGTCGTCGCCGAACCGGTGACCGCTTCGGCTCCGGCCGCCCTGGCCGGCGGAATGATGCTTTGCAGCGGGGCGTGACGGCGATCCGGCAGCCGGCCCATCTTCGGCGCCGCGTCGGTCACGCTCCCGCCAGGAACGGGTGCTACGGGATCAGCCTCCCGTCCACAGCCAGCCGATCGTCAATGCTCGCCCGTACAGCCGCGCTCTTCCTCCTCCTCGCCGGTCCCGCCCTCGCGCAGGACTACAACCGTGCCGACCTGGTGCGCGGCCTCTGCCACAAGGACGGCTGCGACGAGTTCCAGGTCCTGCGGGTCGAGCCGATGCTGACCGGCACCACCGGGAGCCTCAAGCGCACCCAGGTGAAGACGTTCCACGCGAGCCATGCCGGCCGCAGCGAGCGCGAGGCGGAAGCGGGCTACGTCTATTGCTCGCCGACGAAGCCCGCCGTGATGGCGCAGGGCAAGACCCGCACGGCGGCCTTCATGCTGGCGCCCTTCGCCTCCGAGGACAGCAGCGAGACGATCCGCAAGAACGCCAACTTCGTCGCGATGTACTTCGCCATCTGCCACGGCCCGGACGTCGCCCGGCAGGCGGTGCGGGACCTGCGCGGAACGGCCTCCTCCCTCGGCTACCGCGTCGCCGCGACGGCGTCCCGGATGGTCGAGCTGACGGCGCCGGAGGATATCGTCGATCGGGCGCCCGCACCGCCGGTGGCCCAGGCGCCCCGCCCCGCGCCGGTTGCGCCCACCGCGC
>JAEWKL010000496.1 GCA_023386115.1 Pseudomonadota bacterium | reverse complement strand
GATCTACACCCCGAAGGACTACGCCCTCGACACGATCATGGTCGGCCTCGCCAAGGTGGTCGAGCGCTCGATCGCCCGGCGCGAGGCGGAAGGCGCCGCGCCGCGGCGGGAGGAGGTGTTCTGACGCGGGGGCGGTTCCCGGGGGAGGCGCGCGCCTCCCTTGGGGCGCCTGCATCGATCGGTGGGGGTGATCGCGATCGTTGCGTGACGGTCCGGGCGGTACCTTCAGACGCGATCACCAGGGACCTGCATGATCGGGTCCTGCCGCTTTCACGCCCTCAGTGTCATTCCGGGGCCGCGCAGCGGAGCCCGGAATGACGCAGTGAGTCTTGTATTGTCGAGAAAACAAGATCGCGGTTCAACGAAAAGACCCGCCGCTTCACACACGAAGCGGCGGGTCTTTCCTTGTCACTGCATCAGAACCGATACGTGAAGTTGCCCTTCACCGCATGGTCCTGCGCCCGCTCGCCGGCCTGGCCGGTATAGGACACGCCGAGGGTCGCGGCCGGGGAGACCACCCAGTCGATCCCGGCCTGCGCGACCACCGCGTCGCGGTTGATCGGCACGCCGGCGACCAGGAAGCCGGTCTGGCCGGCCCCGAAGGCGAGGAGGGCCTTCGGCACCACGTCGCCAAAGGCCCGGCGCCAGCCGACGAGGCCGGTGAGGGTCACGGGCAGTTCGGCCGAGAGCCGGGTCGAGCCACGCACGCCGACCGTGGTGGCGGCGAGGTCGTTGTCGCGGCCGAGACCCGACAGGGCCGCCGCGCCGCCGCGCTCGGCGAAGGCGTCTTGGCCGATGCGAATGGCGGCGGCGCCGACGAAGGGCTCGATCAAAGCCGCCCCGAAGGCCACCCGGTAGCCGACCTCGCCGAAAACCTGCGCGGTGAGGCCGCCGTAGCGGGCGCTCAGGCCCTGGGCGAAGCCAGGGGCCAGGATGCTGCGCCGGAGCGACAGGCTGCTGCCGCCGGCCACGCCGCCGAAGCGGAGAGCCACCGGTCCGAGTGTCATGCCGGCGTAGAGGCCGCCGAAGCCGCTCTCGATCACGCCGGAGGCGGCGCGGCCGGTCACGTCGAGACTGGTATTGGTGTAGCCGCCGGCGACGCCGAGGCGCCAGCCGCCGGGCAATCCGCCGAGATCGAGCCGGGTGTCGGCCCCGAGCACGAAGCCGCTGATCTGCCGCGACAGCGAGGCGGCGTTGCCGTCGCCCCGGGTGCGGCCGAAGGCGCCGAAGCCCTGGCCCCAGACCGCGTAGGGACGCGGCTCGACCAGCTGCGCCGGCACCTGGACCGGCGGCGCGACCCGCCCCGGCAGGTCGGCGGAATAGGCCGCCGGCAGGCTCGGTGCGGAGAGGCCCGGGACGACCGGGGCGTCGCCGGGATCGCCGCGGCGCAGCCGGTCGAGGATCGCCTCGCGGATGAAGAACGCCGTCTCGAACTGTGCCGTGACCGCGCTGGCATGGACCTCGCCCGACAGGGCCGCGAAGGCGCTGCGGGCCGCCCCCGCATCGGTGTTGACCAGCACGGTCTCGTAGAGCGGGCTCCCGAAGCCCAATCGCTCGATCGCCTCGCCCGTCGCCGCCTGGTTGCGGGTGGCGCCGATCGACGCGAAGGTCGTGGCGTTGCGCCCGAGCGTCAGGCCGATGCTGCTCGGGTCGTAATCGAGGCTCGCGCCGATGAAGGTGTAGCCCGGCGTCACGGCGTCGAAGCGGCCGGTGATCCCTTGTCCCGCCGACAGGATGGTGGTGCGCTGGCCCAGCAGCCCGCGCAGGGTCCCGGGGCTCAAGGGGGTGCCCGTCCCCTCGGCCGCGACCGTCACGGTGCCGCCGTCGATCCGCGCCGCGCCGGTGGCGCTGATGCGGTCGCTGCGCCCGGGTGCCACCTCGGCGGCGTAGAGCGAGTTCGCCGCGAAGCTGACATTGCCGGCGACGGTGAGCGTGCCGATGCTGTTGCCCGGCGCCGCCGTGCCGCCCGCGCGGACGGCGAGCCCACCGAGCGTGCCGGTGCCGCCGAGGGTGCCGCCCGCATTCACGGTGGCGATCGAGGTGATCGATCTGTTGACGGCGAGCAGGCCCCCATTCACCTCGGTCGCGCCGGTATAGGTGCTGGCCCCGGTGAGGATCAGCGTGCCGTCCCCGGCCTTGGTCAGCCCACCCTGGTAAATGCGGGAGAGGAAGGCCCGGTCGCGCGCCTCGCGGTAGGTGTACTCCACTTGGCTGTCGGCGCCGGCGCCCGCCGGCAGGCCGTTGCTCCAGCCGCGGGCGGCCTTGTCCTGCAGCCAGGTCGCGTGTTCGGCACTGTCCTCCACCTGGCGCTGGCGGAGGGCTGCATCTGAGATGTCGTTCGACCAGGTGTCGACCGTACCGCCCGGCAGGGTGGCGGCGAAGCGGCCGAGGAACTGGCCCGGGCCGTTCATCGCACGGCCGGGATCGATCTTGCCCCAGCCGAAGGTCTCGTTCGGCCGGTCGGCCGGGCCGCTGCCGAGATGGGCCGCGGTGGTGAGCAGCACGTCGCGCGCCTGCTCGTTGGTCATGTAGGGGTAGCGCTCCATCACCAGCGCCAGCGCGCCGGTGACGTGGGGCGCCGACATCGAGGTGCCGCTCTTGGTGCCGTAGCCCGCCACCCCGGTGGTCGAGGTGACGGTGCTCAGGATGCCGCGGCCGGGCGCGGCGATGCACCAGTACTTGGCGAGACCGCAGCGGTTGAACGCCGTGCCGTCGTCGATGGTCAGGCCGGACGCCGCGATCCAGCGGGATTCGAGGTCGGGCTCGAAATAGGGCAGGGCGGCCCGCACCGTCGGGTTGTTCACCCCGGCATTGCCGGCGGCGAAGACCATGATCGTGCCGTATTGCCGGGCGGTCTCGGCGACGGCGTCGAGCCAGTCGGGCCGGCCCTGGAACTTGGCGTAGCCGGCCGCGACCCCCGCGATGGTGCTGTAGTTCTCGGAGGGGGGCGGGCTGCCCCAGGACGAGTTGATCGCCCGCGCGCCGGAGGCCGCCAGATTGCCGTAGGCGGCCTTGAAGTAGGTGTAGTCCTGGTTGGCGCCGTAGATCGACGAATCGGTGGCGCTGGTGTTGGTGGCGAGCAGGGTGGCGCCGAAGGCGACGCCGTGCATGCCGGCGCCGTCGCGCCGCGCCACGATGGTGCCGTCGACATGGGTGCCGTGGTCGTCGTTGGTGCCGCGGATCCAGGTGCCCGGCACCGAGAACGGGCTGCCGGCCGAGAACAGGTCGCTGCGGACGCCGGCGGCGGTCTCGTAACGGTAGCCGTCCGTCAGGTAGGTGCCCTGGACGGTCAGCGGCGTCACCTGGCCGGCGAAGTCCGGATGGGTGGCGAGGAAGCCGGAATCGACCGAGCCGACCACGACACCGTGGCCGGTGATGCCGCGCGCATAGGCCTGATCGGCCCGCATCGAGGTCAGTCCCCAGTCGCCGAGATATTCCGGCGTCCGCCAGCTCTCGGCACTGCCGACACGCCCCGGCTCCTGGTAACCGGCCGACTGCGCCAGCGCAGCAGAGGAGATCGTCGAGCAGAGAAGCGAGACCAGGCCGCGGACGGCCACCACCTTACGTTGCGATCGTGTCTGCATTTTCATCAAATTGCCTCGATGTGGCCGTGATGTTTTCCGACCTCTTCTTCGGTGAAGGCCCGGTTGAGTGCTGGCGGCGATGCTAGCCGCGAAAAAGTCCGATTGGGGCCGCGAATAGGTCCCGGTCGGGCATTTCCGGCGTGCCGTGGCAGAAACATCACGACACCGAAGCGTCCGGGCGTCCCGGCGGGAACTGATACTCCTTAGGGGCATTGAGGCGGACATTCCCGTCGCGAGGTGCCGGCATGACCCAGCAGATCCCGATCGGCCCCGACGCGGTCGTCGACGAGCCCGCCGGCTCCGACGGCACCCATGGCCTGCGGCCGGACCTCGCCTATCAGCGCCATGCCATCGTCAACGTCGCCTATCTGGGCGCGCCCGGGGCCGGCGACCGCGGCTGGGTGCTGGTCGATGCCGGGATCATGGGCTCGCGCGGCGCCATCGAATCGGCCGCCGCATCCCGGTTCGGCGCGGGTGCCCGGCCAGCCGCGATCGTGCTCACCCACGGCCATTTCGACCATGTCGGCGTGCTCGAGGACCTGGCCGAGGCCTGGGACGCCTCGGTCTGGGCCCATCCCCTCGAGCGCCCCTATCTCGATGGCAGCGCCGCCTATCCGGCCCCGGATCCGAGCGTCGGCGGCGGCCTCGTCGCCCGGCTCTCGCCGCTCTTCCCGACGCGGCCGGTCGATGTCGGCGCCCGCCTGCGCCTGCTGCCGGAGGATGGCAGCGTGCCGCCGCTGCCGGGCTGGCGCTGGATCCACACGCCGGGCCATTCCCCCGGCCACGTCTCCCTCTGGCGCGCCGCCGACCGCACGCTGATCGCCGGCGACGCCTTCGTCACCACGGCGCAGGAATCGGTCTACGCCGTCGCGACCCAGGCGCCCGAGATGCACGGGCCGCCGCGCTATCTCACCACCGACTGGGACGCCGCCGGACGCTCGGTCGACAGGCTGGCGCAGCTCGAGCCCGAGCTGGCGCTGACCGGCCACGGCCGGCCCCTGCACGGCCCGGGCCTGCGCCAAGCCCTGCACGACCTCGCCCGCGACTTCGGGACGGTGGCGGTGCCGGAGACCGGGCGCTACGTCGAGGCACCGGTCCGCGCCGGCGATCCGCAGGCAACCCGCGCTCCTTGAGCGGATCTCTCCCCGCTATCCACATCGCGCCGAATGCCGACCCCCGATGCGCGAACGCAGCTTGACCGGACTGGCCTCGCCGTGGCTTGTTCACGTTATGTTCTAACGTGAGTCGGCGGCGGCCGGCGACGTGCAGCGGTGAGCCAGACCCCATGAGTCACGAGCCGGCGGAACGACGGGACGGGAGGGCGCCCGGCGTCGAGACGATCGCCGTCGCCTACCTCACCGCCGCCGGGGGCGATGCCGGCCTGGCGTTGCGCCGGGCCATCGCCGATGCGCTGGCCGATCTCGGCGAGGCCGAGCGGCGCACCCGCCAGCGGGACCGGCTGATCTCCCGCGGCTACGTGCGGGCGGGGCCGATCGGGCGGGGTGACCGGCCCTGATGCTGCCCGGACGGTCCCTGCTCGGCCGGGGAGGGACGGCGCACCCTGTCCCGATCGAGCCCCACCCTGCGCGCCGCGTGCGCGCCGGCACAGTCAACGCGCGCCCACCGGACTAATCAGAGATCAAGCAACAGGACGCACGCCATGTCCGACATCGCCATGTTCCAACCCGTCATGTCCGCTCACGACGACCTGATCCGCTACGACATCCGCCGCGATCGCGCCGGCTGGACGGTCTACGACGTGCGCTCCGGCGCCATCGCGGTGATCGACGAGGTGCTGCAGGTCGGCCTCGACATGGATGAGGCCGACGCGGTGGCGGATGCGCTGAGCACCGAGCCCTCGTCCGCGCCGCTCGCCGGGATCATGCCCCGCTTCGCGTGGTTCCAGGCCCCTGCCAGGCCTTGATGTCCCTGCCAGGCCCTGATGTCCCTGCCAGGCCCTGATGCCCGGCCAAGCCCTGATGGCCCCTGCCAGGCCCCCTGATCGAGTCCCGGCGGGCCTCAGAACGGTCAGGCCCGGAAGCCCTCGAACACCATCTGGTCGGCATGCGCCCGCGCGAGCCGCACCTGCGCCTCGGTCCGCACGGTCCAGGTCATCACCGGCATGCGGCCGAGCAGGCGGCAGAGATGCGTCGCGGCGTTGGGCAGGTCGTCGACGCGCCAGGACAGGAAGTCCGGCCGGCTCTCGGACAGGTGCAGCAGGTTCGCGAGGCTGTGCCGTTGCGCCTCCGTGAGGGAGGCATAGGCCGGGTCGTCGTGGTGGCTCTCCGCTACGATGCCGCGCGGGATCTTCGGCGCGAGATCGGCGAGTGCCCCGACGATGACCGGATCGAAGGATTTCAGCGCCAGCGGGCCGGCATAGGCGGCGGCGACCTCGGCGGTGCGGCGGGCCAGCGCCAGATCGCCGTCGAACCGGGTCTTCACCTCGACGACGAGCGGCGTGCGGCCGGCGAGGGTCCTCAGGAACTCCGCCAGGGTAGGAACGCGCTCGGCGCTGCCGAGCACGGTCAACTGCCCGAGATCGGCGGCGTCGCGCTCGCGCACCAGGCCGTCGGCCCCGGTGAGCCGGCCGAGGCCGGCATCGTGAAAGACCATCGCCTCGCCGTCCCGGCTGAGCTGCACGTCGCACTCGATCGCGTAGCCGCCACGGATCGCCGCCTCCGCCGCCGCGATCGTGTTCTCGGGGATGCCCGCATTGCGATCGTGCAGGCCGCGATGGGCGATCGGGCGGGCGGTCAGCCAGGCGGGGGCGAGGCGGTCTGTCATCGACGCATCTTCCGACGAAACGGGCACCGGTTCGCCGCAGACGATGCGACAAACCAACGATCGAGAACAGGGCCCGGTCGCAGCGCGATCGGGCCCTGCTCTCGTCAGCGGACCTCGAACATCCCTTCGACCTCGACGACCGCGTCGAGAGGCAGCTCGGCGACGCCGATCGTCGAGCGGGCGTGGCGGCCGCGCTCGCCCAGCACCTGCACCATCAGGTCGGAGGCGCCGTTCATCACGCCCGCCACCGCCGAGAAGCCCGGCGCCGTGTTGATGAAGCCGCCGAGCCGCACGCAGGCCACCACCGCGTCGTCGAGGTTGCCGGCCGCCGCGCGCAGCTGCGCGAGGACGTTGAGGGCGCAGTGGCGGGCCGCCTCCGCCGCGGCCTCCGGCGACACCGCACCGCCGACCTTGCCCTTGTGGGCCGGGTCGATCTGGCCGTTGGCGCCGAAGGGCAGCTGGCCCGAGATCACCACCAGGTTGCCGCTGCGCTGGAAGCCGACGTAGTTCGCCACGGGTGCCGCGGCCGGCGGCAGGGTGAGGCCGAGCTCCTTCAGGCGGTCGAGGGTCGCGCTCATCTGTCTGGTCTCCCACCAGGCCCGCCCGGGGCGTCGATCCGCCGGGCGTGAGGCCGGTCCGTCGTCC
>JAEWKL010000405.1 GCA_023386115.1 Pseudomonadota bacterium | reverse complement strand
GCGCACGGCCCCGTCGGGCCGCACGATCCGGAACTGCGCATCGGGCAGCGCGAAGCCCTGCCGGATCTCGACCGCGCTCGCGAGCGCGCCCCGGTCGCCCGGGTGGACGAGGCTCGCAAGCAGCTCGTAGTCCGGCCGGACCGCCAGCGGATCGAGCCCGAGCAGGTGGAACAGGCCGGGCGACCAGCACTGGCGCTCGGGCGCGAAGCGCCAGCGCCAGGCACCGCTCATCCACGTGCCGCTCAGCTGTGCGCCCTCGATCAGCCGCAGGACGTCGGCGCAAGCGAGATCCGGATCAAACGCAGACATCGACGACCAGGACAGACCGACCACACCCTGCCGACAGACATAGCGCAGGCGGCGGTAACAAATGTTAGTCTCTGAACCGCCTCACGGTTATCTGCGATGCGATCCGGCCCGGCGTGTCAGGGCCGGCCGTCCAGGAACTCCAGCACTCCGGCCTTGTGCACCTTGTCGCCGACCGCGAGGTTGTGGTCGCGGTTGGGAATGTCGAGGGCCTTCGCCTCCGGAATCAAGGCGGCGAGGGCCGCGCCGGACCCCGCCACGGTGTCGGTGGTGCCGACCGCGACGAGGACCGGGACCTCGATCTGCGCGACCTCCGCCCGCGACAGGGTCTGGCGCGAGCCGCGCATGCAGGCCGCCAGCGCCCGCAGGTCGCTGCCGGTCTGCTCGGCGAAGACCCGGAACATCCGCGCCGTCGGATCGGTGATCGCGTCGCGGGACGGAGCCTCCATGGCTTCCGAGATGCCGGCTGGAAGCCCCCTCCCCTCGACGAGGTGGATGCCCAATCCCCCGAGCAGGGCCGAGCGGACGCGGCCGGGATGGGCGAGCGCCAGGAAGGCGGTGATCCGCGCGCCCATCGAGTAGCCCATCACGTCGGCACGGGGGATGTCGAGGTGGTCGAGGAGCCGGCGGGCATCCTCGGCCATCAGGTCGGAGCCGTAGGCCTCCGGCTCGTAGAGCTTGCCGCTGCGGCCGTGGCCGCGATTGTCGAGGGCGATCACCCGCCGCCCGGCGCCGGTCAGGCTGCGCACCCAGGAGGTGTTGACCCAGTTGACGGCATGGTTCGACGCGAAGCCGTGGATCAGCAGGATCGGCTCGGCCGCGCCCTCCTTCGGAGCCGAGTCGACCGGAGCAACGTCGAGATAGGCGATCGAAACGCCGTCCGAGTCGAAGGTCTGCATGGCATGAGGCTCCCGCGCGAGGTTGGAGCCGGCTTTAGCCAGGGCCGGCCCGGCCCGCAACGCGGGACCAGCGCGTCAGGCGACCACCGCCGCCGGCACGTCGAGCTCCGGTCGCGAGGCGGCGCGCGGGCCGTCCTCGGCCTCGTCGGAAAACCACATCACGGTGGCGGGCAGGCCCTGCTCCAGCGGCACGCGCGGGGCCCAGCCCAGGATCTCGGCGGCGCGGGTGATGGCGGGCCGGCGCCGGCGCGGATCGTCGACCGGGAGCGGATGGTTCACCACCGCGGAAGGCGAATCCGTTATGGCCAGCACCCGGCGCACCAGGTCCGACACCGTCAGCTCGACCGGGTTGCCGAGATTGACCGCGCCGATGTCGCGCGCTTCCGCCTCGTGCTCCATCAGGCGCCAGAGGCCGTCGATCAGGTCGTCGACGTAGCAGAACGAGCGGGTCTGGCTGCCGTCGCCGTAGACCGTGATGTCGTCGCCGGCCAGCGCCTGGCAGATCACGTTCGAGACCACCCGGCCGTCGTCGGCGCGCATGCGCGGCCCGTAGGTGTTGAAGATTCGCGCCACCCGCACGGCGACGCGGCCGGCCCGGGCGTAATCGGCGCAGAGCGTCTCGGCCGCCCGCTTGCCCTCGTCGTAGCAGGCGCGGGGCCCGGTGGGGTTCACGTGGCCCCAGTAGCCCTCCTGTTGCGGATGCATCTCCGGGTCGCCGTAGATCTCCGAGGTCGAGGCCTGGAGCAGGCGCGCGCCGGATTCCTCGGCGGCCAGCAGCAGGTGGCGGGTGCCGAGTACGCTGGTGAGCAGCGTGTGCTCCGGGTTGGCCTGGTAATGCGGCGGCGAGGCCGGGCAGGCGAGGTTGTAGATCCGGGCGAAGCGCTGGCGCCGGATCCGGGCCGGCATGGGCTGGACCACGTCGTGGGTGACGAGGTCGAAGCGCGGCTCGCGCTCCAGGTGGCGCAGGTTACGCCGCCGGCCGGTGCCGAAATGGTCGAGGCAGACGACCTCGTGCCCCTCGGCCAGCAATCGATCGCATAGGTGAGACCCCAGGAACCCCGCCCCGCCGGCGACCAGGACGAGCGTGCTCTCGCGGTGTCTCATGCGGTCGATCCTCTTCCTGCCTGTCTGAGAGGAACCCAGCGGAACCACCCAGGGCGCCCGTTCGGCACCTCACGAATCCGGGATCTTTGTTCCCGGCGCCGCACCCGCACCCAACGCGTCGCTCACGCGCCTCGTTGCGATACAGGGTGTAAGTATTTTAGGGTGCGGCGCGGATGCGGCCAGCCCCCGCTCCGTGCAAGCTGGCCTTGAGCACGGTGGCGTCCTGCAGGGCGGCTTCGAGCTCGGCCGCCCGGCAGGCGGCGGTGTGGCGGGCCAGCACCCGGGCCCGCGCGGTCTCTGCCAGGGCCGTCCGGGCGGACTCGTCCCGGTTCTCCAGGATCGCCAGCACCGCATCGGAACTCTCGGCCGCCAGGATCTCGCGGCCGGGGGTCAGCACGGTGTCGAGCCCGTCCCAGGAATCTGAGATCAGCGGCGTGCCGCAGGCTGCGGCCTCGAACAGGCGCACGCTCGGGCTGTAGCCGGCCGCGATCATGTCGGCGCGGGTGACGTTCAGGGTGTAGCGGCTGGCGGCGTAGAAGGCCGGGTGGTCGGCCGGGCCGACATGGTCGAGGCGCACGACGTTCGCCGGCCAGTCGATCTCCTCGGGATATTGCGGCCCGGCGACCGCGAAGG
Source organism: Pseudomonadota bacterium (assembly GCA_023386115.1). Taxonomy (GTDB): domain Bacteria; phylum Pseudomonadota; class Alphaproteobacteria; order Rhizobiales; family Beijerinckiaceae; genus Methylobacterium. Next base: position 2,626 of record JAEWKL010000405.1, on the reverse strand, counting down.
TCAGGTGCGGCGCCCGGCGGGCCGGTTCGATCAGGAGCCGCTCCAGGGTCGGCTGCCGGTCGGGGCTGTAGGTACCGAGATAGCTGAGATCGTAGCGCAACGGGCCGCCTTGAGGCACGTAATGCTCGGGATCGACCGAGCAGTAGAGCGCGCGGGCCATCGGGGCGCCGTACTCGCGCTCCAGCCGCGCGAGCGTCGGGCCGCCCGTGAAGGACAGGTAGAGGTCGTAGGACCGGATCAGGTCCGGCGTCAGGTATTCGTGGTCGCCGCGGGCGAGCTTGGCCAGCGTCACCGGCGTGTCGATGTCGTAGAAGGCCGCGACGCGGCCGGTTCGTCGCGCGATCCGGGTCGCCATCTCGCCGACCGCGACCCCATCCGGCACGTAGGAGCCGACCATCACGGCGTCGGCCGCCTCCAGCCGCGGCGTCAGGTCGGCGAGCGCCGCCAGATCCCGGTAGAGCACGAGGCCGCAGTAGCCGGGATCCGCGAGGTCGCGGTGGGCGGCGTACCAGGGCACGTCGCGCTCTAGGAAGGTGATCCGGTGGCCGCGGGCGGCGAAGGCCCGCAGCAGCGCCCGGTAGGTGGTGGCGTGGCCGTTGCCCCAGGACGAGGACAGGCTCAGGCCGAGGACCACGAGGTCGAGGGACCGGCTCACGCGAGCGCTCCCCGGCGGGCCGACAACGCCCGGCGCAGCAGCCGGTCGACCTCGGCGCCCCGGCGCGCATAGGTGTGCTCGCTGAGGATGCGCCGGCGCGCGGCCTCGCCGATCGCCCGGGCCCTCTCCTCCGTCAGCGCCTCGACATGGGCGGCGACGTCCCGCCCGTCGCGGGCGACCAGCACCTCGTCCCCCTCGGCGAGGAACATCTCCAGGCCGGTCCAGGCATCGGTGATGAGGCAGGCGCCGGCTCCGGCGGCCTCGAACACCCGGGTCGCCGGCGACCAGCCGGTGGCCGCCATCGAGTCGCGGGCGATGTTGAGCACGGCCCGGGGCGAGGTGTTGAAGGCGTTGTGGTCCGCCGTCGGCACGTGGCCGATGCGGCGCACGTTCTCAGGAAGGCCCCGCCACTCCCAGCCGTTGCCGCCGATGAGGAAGCGCCGCTCGGGCAGGCTCGCGGCGGGATTGAGGAAGAATTCTTCGACCCGCGCCTCCCGGTCCGGCAGCCGGTTGCCCAGGAAGGCGAGATCGGCGGAGAACCGCGTTTCCGCCGGCACGGGATGGTGGGTGTCGGGATCGAGCGCGTTGTAGATCGGCACGCAGTCCTTGGCCCCGAATCCCCGATACGCCGCCACCACCGGCGGCCCGCCGCCATAGGTCAGCACGAGGTCGAGATCCGGCAGGACGCGCCGCAGCGGATGGTCGGGGGAGGCGCCGATCTCGGCCAGGGTCGCCGGCGCGTCGACGTCCCAGAACAGCCGCACCGCGTCCGGCCGGGCGGTCCGGCTCAGGCCTTCGAGCAGGAGGTCGTCGAAGACGCCGACCCCGGAGGCCTTCACCACCACGTCGGCCTGCGCCGCCTCGGCGATCACGCCCCGCGCCGCCTCCTCGGTGGCGGGGTAGACGACCGCCCGTGCCCAGTCCGGCGGGTCGATGTCGCGGTGCTGCTGGCGCTCGAAGGCGTCCGGCTCGTAGAAGGTCGTCTGCCAACCCCGGCCGGCGAGGTCACGGATCAGGCCGCGATAATAGGTGGCGGCACCGTTCCAGTAGGCGGAGAGCAGGCTGGAGCCGTAGAAGGCGAGGCTGGGCATGCGGCGCGGGAATCTCCCTCTCGGCACCGCGCTCCCGCGATGCCCCCTGACTGTATGCCCAGATGGCGGAGCGGCGGCGTTTGGCAAATCCCGCCGCCTCAAGAAACCGGAGGGCCGCCTGCGTTGACACCGCGGAAGCCCCGGCCGATACCGCGCCCGGCTCCCGATGCGCAGACAGATCCTCAAGACCGCGACGATCATCGTCCACGACCTCGTGGCGACGGCCCTCGCCGTGCTCCTCACCTTCGTGATCCGGTTCGACGGGCCCCTGCTCGCCGCGCGGCTCGCCCATCTGCCGGTGCTGCTGCCGCCCTTCGTGGCCTGCGCCGGCCTGGTCTATCGCGCCTTCGGGCTCTACCGGACCAAGTGGCGCTTCGCCTCGCTGCCGGATCTCGCCAACATCGTCCGGGCGGTGGCTGTCCTCACGCTGCTGCTGCTGCTGCTCGACTACGTACTGGTCTCGCCGGTTCTGTTCGGAATCTACTTTTTCGGCAAGATCGCCATCGGTCTCTACTTCGTCCTGCAGGTTTTCTTGCTCGGCGGGCCGCGGCTGGCGTTCCGCTACCTGAAGTACAGCCGCTCGCGCCAGAGTGCCGCCCGCGCCGCCAGCACGCCGACCCTGCTGATCGGCCGCGGCCACGACATCGAGGTGGTGCTGCGGGCGATCGAATCGGGGGCGGTGCGCAAGCTCGACCCGAAGGGCATCCTGTCGCCCCGGGCCGAGGAGCAGGGCCAGACCATGCGCGGCGTGCCGGTGCTCGGGGCCGTCTCCGACCTGGAGGTGGTGGTGGCCGGCCTGGCCACCCGCGGCGTGCCGATCCGCCGCCTCGTCGCCACGCCGAGCGCGCTCGCCCCCGAGGCCGAGCCCGAGGCCCTGATC
>JAEWKL010000272.1 GCA_023386115.1 Pseudomonadota bacterium | reverse complement strand
CCTCGGCCGTGTTGATGTTGCCGACGAGGAGATGGAAGCCGTTCTCGGCCGCCCAGCGCACCGAGTGCAGGGATCCGGCGCCGTACCACAGCCGCTGGCGCAAGCCCGGCGCGTATGGTCGCAGGCGGGGCCGGTGACTGCCGGCGGCCGAGGTGATGCGGGCATCCGGCTCGCCGAGCCAGCCGCCGTCGAGGTTCGCGGCGAGGCGCCCGACGCGGCCGTGAGAGTGATCGACCGCCTCAAGCTCGCCGTCGTGGAAGCGCTCGCCGAGGAGGTTCGCGTGAGGCGGCGGCCCGGCGCTGAGGCCGACCTCGAGCCGACCTCCGGACAGGATGTCGACGAGGGACAGGTCCTCGGCCAGCCGGAACGGGTTCTCGTAGCCCATCTGGATCACCGCGACGCCGAGCCCGATGCGCCGCGTGCGTTGTGTGGCGGCGGCCAGGAACGTCGCCGCCGAGGAGATCCCGGGCTCGAGGTGGCGCTGGCGCACCCAGGCGCCGTCGAAGCCGAGCGCCTCGCCCTCGGCGAGGAGCGCGAGGGTCTCCTCGAGCCCGGTGCGCGGATCAGACTCGTCGTAATTGCCCGGAACCAGGAAGGCGAGGCGCGGAATGGCGAGGGGCGCCATGGCGTCAGTACTTCGGCAGGCCGGGCGGGTTGGTCTCGGAGCGCGGCAGCGCCTCCTCCTCCAGGCCCCAGCGCGCCAGAGCCTGACGGTACTTGCCGTTCGCGATCAGGCCGTTGGTGGCCTGCGTCAGCGCGTCGACGAGGCCGCTGCCCTTCGCGGTCGCGATCGCCACGTCGGATTTGAGCGGCCAGCCGGCGCTGAGCGTACCGACGCGCTTGATGTCCCGGTCGCGGGCCGCCACGAAGACGAGCTGGGCGTGCGGCTGCACGATCGCGTCGGCGCGGCCCGAGCGCAGGGCGACGAGGCGCGCCGCCTCGTCGTCGAAGAGCTGGAGGTCGATGGGCTTGAGGCCCGCCGCCATGGTCTGCCGGCTCCACTCGACCAGGATGCGCTCCTGGTTGGTGCCGCCGCCGACGCTGATCGTCAGCCCCGCCGCGTCCTTCGGCTCGCGGATATGGTCGATCCTGCTGTCGGCGCGCACGAAGAAACCGTGCAGCCCCTGCCGGTAGGTCGAGAAGTCGAACTTCTCCTTGCGCTGCTCGGTGACGCCGACATTCGAGATCACCGCATCGTAGCGGCCCGAGGCGAGGCCGAGCGGCCAATCGGCCCAGGCCACCGGGACGAGGGCGAGCGCGAGGCCGAGGCTGTCGGCGACGAGCTGGGCGAAGTCGGGATCGGCGCCGACGACGGTCTTCGCATCGGTCGCATAGGTGCCGAGCGGGGGGCCGCCCGGCGTGATCGCCACCGTCAGGGTCCCCGGCTCGACGAACCGATAGCCCTTCGGGAGCCGGGCGATCGCCGCCGGGTCGGGCTCGGCGCGGATCCGGCCGGGCTGCTCGGGGCCGAGGTCGAAGGGGGCGCCCTGCGCGGAGGCCGGTGGGATCTCGCCGGCGCAGAGCGCGCCGACGAGGAATGACAGGAGCCCGCGCCGCAAGCTCATGGAGAAGCACGAGCTCATGGAGAAGCACGAGCTTATGGAGAAGCACATGGGGGTCTCCGGTTCTCAGGACCGCGGCAGGCCGGGCGGGTTGGTGCGCGATTCCTCGATCGCCTCGGCCGAGAGGTTCCAGCGCGCCAGCGCCTTGGCGTAATTGCCGTTACGGATCTCGGTGTTGATCGCGTGCGTGATGCCGTCCGCGAGGCCCGCCCCCTTCCGGGTCGTCACGGCGATCTCGGCCACCACCGGCCAGCCGCCGCTGACATTGCCGGCGAGGCGCGTCTTGCCCTCTCGTGCCGCCTTGAAGCTCAGGAGCGCGTTCGGGCCGAGATAGGCGTCGGCGCGGCCCGATTCGAGGGCGAGGTAGAGCACCACGTCGTCGTCGTAGTACTGCACCTCGATGGGCTTGAGGCCGGCCTTCACGTTCTGGTCGTTCCAGCGCAGCAGGATCTGCTCCTGATTGGTGCCCGAGGAGACGATGACCCGGAGCCCGGCCACGTCCTTCGGCTCGCGGATGACGAGCGGGTTGCCCGCCTTGACGTAGAAGCCGAGCAGATCCTTGCGGTAGGTCGAGAAGTCGAACTTCTCCTTGCGCTGCTCGGTGACGGTCACGTTCGAGATCACCGCGTCGAACCGGCCCGAGGCGAGACCCAGCGGCCAATCGGCCCAGGAGGTCGAGACGATCTCGAGCCGGCGGCCGAGCGCGTCGGCGACGAGCTGGGCGAGGTCCACCTCGGCGCCGATCACCGTCTTCGTGTCGCTGGCGTAGCCGGCGAAGGGGAGGCGCCCGGTATTGTTGCCGACCGTGAACACGCCGTCGGCCGCGAACTTCGCGTCCTTGGCGATCCGCCGGATCGCCTCCTCGTCGCGGGGCGCGCGGACGCGGCCGGGCTGCTCGGGGGAGAGGTCGATCGCCTGCGCGAAGGCACGGCCGGCAAGGAGGGCGGTCGAGGCGGCGGCCAGGAGGGCGAGCGAGTCGCGACGGGTCGGCACGGGAGGAGGTCCTTGCAGTGAGGGGAGGGGCAGGACGCGGAAGGAGATCTCACAGCACCTTGGCGAGGAACTCGCGGGTGCGGGGGTGATCCGGCGCGGTGAGCACGCGGGAGGGCGGGCCCTGTTCGAGGATCCGGCCGCCCTCCATGAACACCACCTGGTCGGCGACCTCACGGGCGAAGCCGATCTCGTGGGTGACGATCACCAGGGTGGTGCCGGAGCGGGCGAGTTCCTTGATCACGTCGAGCACCTCGCCGACGAGCTCGGGATCGAGGGCGGAGGTCGGCTCGTCGAACAGCAGCACCTTGGGCCGCAGCGCGAGCGCCCGGGCGATGGCGACCCGCTGCTGCTGCCCTCCGGAGAGCTGGCGCGGATAGGCATCGGCCTTGTCGGCAAGGCCGACCCGGGCCAGCAACTCGCGCGCCTCGGCGAGCGCCTGCGCCCGGGGCAGGCCGCGGACGGCGACCGGCGCCTCGACGATGTTCCCGATCACCGTCAGGTGCGGGAACAGGTTGAAGCCCTGGAACACCATGCCGACATCGACGCGGCGGGCGAGGATGTCCTTTTCCTTGAGCTCGTAGAGGGTGTCGCCGTCCTGGCGGTAGCCGATCAGCTCGCCGTCGATGGCGATGAAGCCGGCATCGACCCGCTCGAGATGGTTGATCGCCCGCAACAGCGTCGACTTGCCGGAGCCGGATTGGCCGATGATCGCCGTCACGCTGCCCGGCCGTAAGCTCAGGCCGACCTCGTCGAGCACCTTGAGGGTGCCGAAGCTCTTCGAGACGTTCGCGATGCGGATCTCGCCGCCCTGGCGGACAGGCAGGACAGGCGGAGCGGAGACGGCCGGGACGGCGGACCGTGCGGGAGCGCTGGCCCGGCGCAGGCGCTCGAGTGCCGTGCCGATCAGCGAGGGCGGCGGGTTCCGCAGCGCGCCGCGCGCGTAGTAGCGCTCGATGTGGCGCTGGACGAAGGACAGGACGCTGAGGATCACCAGGTACCAGACGGTCGCCACCATCAGGAGCGGAATGACCTCGAGGTTCCGCCGGTAGATGACTTGGATCGTATAGAACAGCTCGGGCAGGGCCAGGATGTAGACCTGCGAGGTGCCCTTGGCGATGCTGATGACCTCGTTGAAGGCGGTCGGCAGGATGGTCCGCATCGCCTGCGGCAGGACGATGCGCGAAACCTGCCGTCGGCGCGGCAGCCCGAGCGCCGCGGCCGCCTCGTGCTGGCCCTGGTCGACCGCCAGAATGCCGCCGCGCACGATCTCGCAGGAGAACGCAGAGGCGTTGAGGGTCAGCCCGATCACCGCGGCAAGGAACGGCGTGATCGCTTGCGTCGTCTGCCAGGAGACGAGCGTGATCCCGGTGAACGGCACGCCGAGCCAGATCGTGTCGTAGAGGTAGCCGAGATTGTTGAGGATCAGGAGCAGCACGATCAAGGGGATCGAGCGGAACAGCCAGACATAGCCCCAGGCCAGCCCTGAGAGCAGCGGCGAGCCGGAGACCCGGGCGAGCGCGAGCAGCGTGCCGACCAGGAAGCCGAGGACCGTGCCGAGGAGCGTCAGCAGCAAGGTGCGCCCGAGACCGACCAGCACCGGCTCGGCGAAGAACCACTCGGCGAACACGTCCCAGCCCCAGCGCGGATTGGAGAGGACCGAGTACAGCACGCCCGCGATGACGAGCCCGGCGAAGACGGTGCCCGCGGTGCGGGCCGGATAGCGGGCCGGGACGACGCGAAAGCCGCTGAAATCCCGACCGGGGGAGACGGCGCGGGCCTGCGCGGGCAGGTCCGCCACGTTGGTGGCGAGGGGCATGGCGTGGGTCGGGCTCTCGGATAAGGGGCGCGGTCAGGCGGCGTTGCGCCGCGGGTCCTGCGTCAGCTGGTCGAGGAGGGGCGTTGTCGAGACGAACAGGTCGGGCATGGGCCGCTCCGGTCGTTGGGGTCAGGCGAGGAAGGTTTGGGTGAGGCGGACCCAGTAGCTCGCGGCGGGCGCGATCAGGGCGTCGTCGAAGTCGTAGTCCGGGCTGTGCAGCGGCGGCCCGTCGCCGTTGCCGACGAAGAGGAAGCTGCCGGGACGCGCCGCCACCAGATGGGCGAAGTCCTCGCTCGCCATCCGCGGGCGGAAGTCGTCCGCCACGTGCTCCTGCCCGAAGGTCGCGAGCGCGACGTCGCGGGCAAAGGCGGTCTCCGCCGGGTGGTTGCGCAGGGGCGGCAGGCCGCGGCGATAGTCGATCTCGGCGCGCGCGCCGTAGCTCTCGGCCTGGGCGCGGGTGATCGTGGTGACCCGTTCCTCCAGCCGGTCGCGCACGGACGGGTCGAAGCTGCGGATGGTGAGCGTGAGATCGACGCTGTCGGGGATCACGTTCGACGCCTCCCCGCCGTGGATGGCGCCGACGCTGACCACCGCCGCCTCGCGCGGATCGACGTTGCGCGACACCACGCTCTGCAGCGCGAGCACGATGGAGGACGCCGCCACCACCGGATCGACGGTCTCGTGGGGTGAGGCGCCGTGGCCGCCACGGCCGATGATCCGGATCCCCGCCTTGTCCACCGCCGCCATCGCCGGCCCGGCGACGAAGCCGAACTGGCCCCGCGGAACGCCCGGCCAGTTGTGCAGGCCGAACACCGCGTCCACCGGGAAGCGTTCGAACAGGCCCTCACCCAGCAGCGTGCGCGCGCCGGCGCCGATTTCCTCGGCCGGCTGGAAGATCAGCGTCAGCGTGCCCGAGAAGTCGGCCTCGGCGAGGCGCCGGGCGGCGGCGAGCAGGATCGCGGTGTGGCCGTCATGGCCGCAGGCATGCATCGCGCCGTCCGTGGCGCTGGCATAGGGCAGGGCGGTGCGCTCGCGGATCGGCAGCGCGTCCATGTCCGCCCGCAGGCCGAGCCGGCGCATGCCCTCGCCCTTGCGCAAAACCCCGACCACCCCGGTGCCGCCGAGCCCGGCCGTCACGGCGTAGCCCCAGGCGTTCAGCCTCTCGGCCACGAGGCCGCTCGTGCGGGTCTCCCGGAAGGCGAGTTCTGGGTTCCGGTGCAGGTCGCGGCGCAAGGCCGTGAACTCGGCCAGCGTCGCGAGAATGCCGGGATCGATGCCCCGCTCAGGCACACCCGTCCGGATCGTCATCGCCCGCCCGCCCGGCGCGCTTGCGCCGCGTCCTCGGCGGCGTAGCGGCTCTCGCGGCGGGGCAGGCCGAGATGGTCGCGCAGCGTCTGCCCCGGCAGCGTGCGGTCGTAGACACCGCGCGCCTCCAGCACCGGGATCACGAGGTCGACGAAGTCGTCGAGGCCCTGGCCGATCACGGGAAAGCCCAGCACGAAGCCGTCCGCCGCCCCCTGCGCGACGCGGGTGATCAATTCACCTGCGACCTCCTCGGCCGAGCCGATCAGGTCGGTGCGCGGGGTCGCCGCTTCGAGCGCCGCCTCGCGCAGGGTCTGGCCCTTCTCGGCGGCGTTGCGCTTGATGCGGTCGGTGGTGGAGCGGAAGCTGTTGCGGCCGATCTCGCCGAGGTCGGGGAAAGGCGCGTCAAGCGGGTAGGCGGAAAAATCGTGGTGGTCGAAGAACCGGCCGAGATAGGCGAGTGCGTCGTCGATCGAGATCAGGTCGCGGATCGCCCGGTACTTCTCCTCGGCCTCGGCCCGGGTCCGCCCGACGATCGGGCCGGCGCCAGGGAAGACCTTGAGGTCGTCGGCCCGGCGGCCATGGGCGACCGCGCTCGCCTTGAGGCTGCGATAGAGCGCTTGCGCCTCGGCCAGCGGCACGTGGTTGGCAAAGACCGCGTCGGCGTGGCGCCCGGCGAGCCCGATGCCGGCCTCGGACGAGCCGGCCTGGAACACAACCGGCTGGCCTTGGCGTGAGCGCTGGATGTTGAGCGGGCCCTCGACCTGGAAGAAGCGCCCCTTGTAGTCGAGGCGGTGCAGCTTGTCAGGATCGAAGAACCGGCCGGTCCCGCGGTCGCGCGGGAAGGCGTCGTCGTCCCAGGAATCCCACAGGCCCTTCACGACGTCAAGGTGTTCCCCCGCGATCTCGTAGCGGAGCGCGTGCTCGGGATGCGGCCGGCTGTAGTTCCGCCCCGAACCTTCGAGCGGCGAGGTCACGGCGTTCCAGCCGGCCCGGCCGCCGCTGATCAGGTCGAGCGAGGCGAATTGCCGGGCGATGGTGAAGGGGTCGCTGTAGGAGGTCGAGACTGTGCCGACCAGGCCCAGCTTCTCCGTGCTCGCCGCCAGCGCCGACAGGATGGTCAGCGGCTCGAAGCGGTTGAGGAAGTGCGGGATCGACTTCTCGTTGATGTAGAGCCCGTCGGCCACGAACGCGAAGGCGATGCCGTTCTGTTCCGCCTTGCGGGCGTTGCGGACGAAGAAGTCGAGATTGACGCTGGCATCGGCCGGGTTGCTCGGGTGGCGCCACGCATTCATGTGGCTGCCGCCGCCCTGGAGCATCAGGCCGAAGGTGAGACGGGTCTGGGTCATCGCATTGCTCTCGAAGGTCAGGCCGCCAGCGCCGGGGCGCCGCCCGCGAGCAGGGTCACGGAGGCGAGGCGTCGGCCCGTCGCGGAGGGCGGCGTGTCGATCACGAATTCCTCGATGCCGAAGCGGGCATGGAGCCGGTCGAGCTCGGCCCGGACGTCGCCGGCGGTGCCCGACAGCACGTGCGGCCGGCGCGCCTCGGTCCGGTAGGAGGCGGCGCCGGCCTGCCGGGCGAATTCCGCCGCCTGCGCCTCGCTGCCGAGGTTGACGGTCTGGCCGTCGGGCAGCGTGACCCGCACCACCTGGAGTGGATCGGTCAGCGCCCGGGCCTCCTCGGTGGTCGCGGCGGCGAGCGCCATGACGGCGAGGAGCGGCGGGGCCGCGGCGCCAGCCTGCGCGTAGGCCTCCAGGCTCGCCTCGGTCGCCCGCGGATCGCCGTTGAGCTGGCCGGCAAAGACGAAGCGCCAGCCAAGCGTAGCGGCCGTGCGCGCGCTGTCCGGGCTGGCCCCGAGGAGGAAGCGCTCCGGGGCCGCGGGCGGCGTCGGCAAGGCGCGCAGGTTGCCGTCGCGCAGGTTGCCGTCCTGCGGCGGCGCGAGGTAGCGGTCGAGTTCGGCGAGAAGGTCGTCGAAGGCGACGCTCTCGCCCGGATCGTGCCGCCGCCGCAGGGCGCGGGTCGCGTCGGGCAGGCCGCCCGGGGCCTTGCCGATGCCGAGGTCGATCCGGCCCGGCGCCAGGGCGGCGAGCAGGTTGAACGTCTCGGCGACCTTGTAGGGGCTGTAATGCGGCAGGAGCACGCCGCCGGAGCCGAGCCGGATGCGCTGGGTGCGGGCGGACAGATGCGCGATCAGGATCTCCGGCGCGGTGCCGGCGAGCCCCGGATTGGCGTGGTGCTCCGCCACCCAGAAGCGTGCGTAGCCGAGGCGTTCGGCCGCCTGCGCCAGCACGATCGTGCGCTGCAAAGCGGCGGTGGCCGGCTCGCCCGGGAGCAGCGGGCTCTTGTCGAGGAGGCTCAGGCGGTAGGTCATCGGGAACTCAGGTCGTCGGGGCGTTTCGGTGCCGGACGGGCCCTGCGCCGGCCGTCGCGGTCGGACGTGGCGCAGCCGATTCCGGCCCGAGGTGGGCGGCGCGGCGCTGCGATCGAAGCCAGAAGGGCGATCAGGATCATGGACGGTTCTCCGGTCGCCCGAGCCACGACCGTGTCGCGACGCGCCAGGTGCTCTCGACGGATGGCGCAACGGTCGCGCAAGACGATCGTGCTCCGTCGTGGTCAGTAATACGCTTTAGATCTTGATTGTTCTGCGCATCGGAGGCTCTCGTCAACGAAAGATGTTTCCAAAGATCTTGTAGGACGGGGGAGGGTGCTTCTTCGGGGCGGGGGATGTCGGCAAGATCTTCTCCCGGATGCCTCACCGGGCAGGCCTCACGCGGTCCGCGCCTGCGCGGTCGCCTCGTGAAGCGGCGGCAGTTCGAGATTCTGCCGGAAGTCGTCGCCGACATCGTCGGTATCGATCAGGGCGCGCCGCCGCAGCTCGGGCAGGAGGCCATTGACCAGCCCGTCTTCCTGATCGGGATTGCCGAGACCGTGCAGGGTGACGACGTCGAGGATCCCGGCGCGGTAGCGCTCCTCGAGGGCGTCGGCCAGCCGCTCTGGCGTGCCGGCGACCGACCAGTGACCGGTCTCCTGGGCCTCGATGATGAGCCGGCGCAGCGGCAATCCCTGCTCGGCGTAGCGGCGGAAGATCGCGACCCGGCCGCGCCGGCGGTTGATGCGCGTCACCTCCGGCAGCAGCGATGCGGGCAGGGGCGCGTCGAGGGGAAGCCCCGACAGGTCGATCTCCCCGCCCAGCATGTCGGCGAGCTTGAGCCGGCCCTGGTCGTAGTCGATCCGGGCGTGTTTCTCGGCGAGCCGGCGGGCGACGTCGGCCTCGGACTCGCCGATGAGGCAATGGAAGGAGTTCATCACGAAGGGCAGTCC
>JAEWKL010000237.1 GCA_023386115.1 Pseudomonadota bacterium | reverse complement strand
CTCGGAGACTTCTGGAGGCCTCCTTCGAGGCTCACTCCGTTCGCACCTCAGGATGAGGTCGCGAGTGGGATGATCCCATAAGCGCTCTCAGACGCTCACCGCCGCGCCGCCAGCAAATCCCGGATCTCCGTCAAGAGCTTCACGTCGGCCGGATCCTCCTTCTTCACCTCCTCGCGGCGCTGCATCTGGTTCATCGCCCGGATCACCACGAACAGCACGAAGGCCACGATCAGGAAGTTGAGCGCCACGGTGATGAACTGGCCGTAGCCGACCACCGCACCCTGCTTCTTGGCCTCCGCATAGGCGAGGCCGGTCTGCACCTTCGAGGAGAGCGGCAGGTAGTAGTTCGAGAAGTCGAGCCCGCCGGTGATGGCGCCGAAGGCCGCGCCGATCACCACGCCGACCGCCAAGTCGACGACGTTCCCCCGCAGGGCGAACTTCTTGAATTCCTCGAGCATGTCGGGTCTCCTCGCGACGCCGGTTCGGCGCGCCTGCATGACGCTGCGTGACACCGTCAAGCTGGGGCGCAGCCGCGCGAAGGGGAGTCGTCCGATGGCGGATTGGGATGCGGGCCAGTACCTGAAATTCGCCGACGAGCGCACGCGACCGGCCGCGGACCTGCTGGCCCGGGTGCCGCTCGCCGCGCCCGCCCGGGTGGTCGATCTCGGCTGCGGGCCCGGCAACAGCACGGCGCTGCTCGCGGCGCGCTTCCCGGCGGCGGCGATCACCGGCCTCGATTCCTCGCCCGCGATGCTGGAGGAGGCGCGCCGGACGCTGCCGGGCCTCACCTTCGTCGAGGCCGACCTCGCCGCCTGGGAGCCGGATGCGCCGCCCGACCTGATCTTCGCCAACGCGGTGCTGCAATGGCTGCCGGACCACGCGGCCCTGCTGCCGCGCCTCGCCGGCTTCCTGGCGCCGGGCGGCTGCCTCGCCGTGCAGGTGCCGGACAATCTCGACGAGCCGTCGCACCGGCTGATGCGCGAGGTGGCGGCGGAGGCACCGTTCCGCGACGCGCTCTCCGGCGCGTCCGGTGCCCGCACCACGCTCGGCTCGTTCCAGGATTACGATGCGTGGCTGTCGCGGGCAGGCTGCACGGTCGATCTGTGGCGCACGACTTACGTTCACCCGCTTGCCGGCCATCGCGGCATCGTCGAATGGGTGCGCGCGACGGGCTTAAGGCCGTTCCTGTCGCCCCTGAGCCCGGATCAGCAGGCCGACTATCTCGCCCGCTACGAGGCGGCCCTGGCCCGCGCCTATCCGGCGCAAGCGGACGGGCGGGTGCTCCTGCCCTTCCCGCGGCTCTTCGTGGTGGCACGGCGGGCCTGACCCGCCGCACCGGCCCCGCGCCTCACGCCGCCGGCGCCTCGTCGCTCGGGAGCGAGGGGTTCTGCGCCGCCTCCGCCTTGAGCTTGCGCCGGTACTGGTTGGCGCCGATCGGGATCGCGCCGAGATAGCCGAGGCTCATCAGCGCCAGGATCTCGAACGGGAAGCTGATCAGGAGCCCGAACGCCGCCACCGTCACGACGAAGATCGGCAGCACGTATTCCCGCGGCACCCGCTTGCCGACGGTCTTGCCCGAGAAGGTCGGCACGGTGGAGATCACGAGGAGCGCGATCACCAGCATGTAGACCAGTGCGACCGGGGCGAGGCTCGGCGCCATCTCGAAGCCGAGGAAGTGCAGGTAGAGCGGCAGCATCACCGTCAGCGCGCCGGCCGGGGCCGGCATGCCGACGAAGAAGTCCTTCTTCCATTCCGGCCGGTTGGGATCGTCCAGCATCACGTTGAAGCGGGCGAGCCGCAGGGCCATCGCGATGGCGAAGATCAGGGCGACGATCCAGCCGAGCTGCTTCAGGTTGTGCAGCACGAAGCTGTAGAGGATGAGCGCCGGGGCGCAGCCGAAATTGACGAAGTCGGCGAGCGAATCGAGCTCGGCGCCGAAGCGCGAGGTGCCCTTGAGCAGCCGCGCCACCCGCCCGTCGACGCCGTCGAGCACCGCGGCGGCCACGATCGCGATCACCGCCGGCTCGAACTTGCCCTCGAAGCCGAACCGTACTGCGGTGAGCCCGAGGCAGACCGCCATCAGGGTGATCATGTTGGGAATGATCATCCGTACCGGCACCGGCTTGAACCGGCGCGGCTTCGGCTCGTTCGGCTCCGGCGCGAAGGGCGGGAAGAGGTCGTCCATGGCGGGTCCCTCCCCTGTCAGGTGCGGCGGAACTGCCGCACCGGGCCGGTCCCGCGCAGGTCGGCGAGCACGGTCTCGCCCGCCACCGCCTTCTGGCCGAGGCCGACCAGCACGCGGGTGCCCGCCGGCAGGTAGACGTCGACCCGCGAGCCGAACCGGATCAGGCCGAACCGGTCGCCGACGGTGAGGTCGTCGCCGGGCTTGACCCAGTCGACGATGCGGCGCGCCACGAGGCCGGCGATCTGCACCACGCCGATCCGCACCGGCTCGCCGTTCTGGCGGGTCTCGATCACGAGGCCGTTGCGCTCGTTGTCCTCGCTCGCCTTGTCGAGTTCGGCATTGAGGAAGAGGCCCGGGGTATAGTGGATCTGGTCGATGCGGCCCGTGACCGGGACCCGGTTCACGTGGCAATCGAACACGTTCATGAAGACCGAGATCCGCAGCATCGGCACGGAGGGCAGGTCGAGCTCGGAGGGGGGCAGCACGGTGCTGATCAGGTTCACCCGCCCGTCCGCCGGCGAGATCACCAGGCCGTCGCCGACCGGCACGATCCGCTCGGGGTCGCGGAAGAAGTAGCAGACCCACAGCGTGAGGAGCAGGAAGATCCAGCCGAGGAACTGCACGAAGGTGCCGGCGAGCACCGTCAGCACGATGCCGATCGCGATGAAGGGGTAGCCCTCCTTGTGGATCGGCACCAGCACGCGGCGGATCGTCTCGAACAGGTCGGTCATAAGTCCTCGGGTGCGTCCTCGGGTCTTGTCGTCGGCCGCGAGCGGCCGGTACAGCGCCCGCGGATGGCAGGCGCGTGGCCCCGCGTCAATCGTCAGAAGGGCGCGGGCTCTCTTTGTCTCGGTCGCGCGCGACGGCCGTCAGGGGACCGAGGCGGGCTCCGGCGCCTTGGCGACGGGTCCCGGGACCTCCCCCGGCTCCAGATGCGTGCGCAGGCTCACGCCCTCCTCGGCTTCCGCGCGCTTGAGCGCCTCGCGGGCGGCGTCCGCCTCGCGCTGGCGATTCCACATCGCCGCGTAGACGCCGCCCTGCGCCAGCAGCGCCAGATGGGTGCCGCGCTCGGCGATGCGGCCCTGGTCGAGGACGATGATCTCGTCCGCGCCGACCACCGTCGACAGGCGGTGGGCGATGACGAGGGTGGTGCGGCCGCGGCTGACCCGATCGAGGGCGTCCTGGATCTCGCGCTCGGTGAAGGAATCGAGCGCCGAGGTCGCCTCGTCGAGGACGAGGATCGGCGGCCCCTTCAGGATGGTGCGCGCGATGGCGACGCGCTGCTTCTCGCCGCCCGAGAGCTTCAGGCCGCGCTCGCCCACCGGCGTGTCGTAGCCCTCCGGCAGGGCGGCGATGAAGCGGTCGATCTGGGCGAGGGTTGCGGCCTCGCGCACCTCCTCCTCGGAGGCTTCCCAACGGCCGTAGCGGATGTTGTAGCCGATCGTGTCGTTGAACAGCACCGTGTCCTGCGGCACCATGCCGATGGCGGCGCGCAGGGAATCCTGCTGCACCGACGCGATGTCCTGCCCGTCGATGGTGATGCGTCCCGCTTGCGGCTCGTAGAACCGGAACAGCAGGCGCGACAGGGTGGACTTGCCGGCGCCCGACGGTCCGACGATCGCGACCGTGCGCCCCGCCGGCACGGTGAAGCTGATGCCGCGCAGGATCGGGCGCTCCGGCACGTAGGCGAAGTGCACGTCCTCGACCCTTACCACCCCCTCGCCGATCGCCAGCGGGACCGCGCCCGGCCGATCGGCGATCTCCGGGTTGCGGTGCAGGATCTTGAACATGTCGTCGATGTCGATCAGGGCCTGCTTGATCTCGCGGTAGATCATGCCCATGAAGTTGAGCGGCATCGAGAGCTGCACCAGCATGGTGTTGACCAGCACGAAGCCGCCGATCGTCGCTCGCCCGGCCATGATGTCGCGGGCGGCGAGCCACATCACCACGCTCATGCCGATCGTGAAGATCACCGCCTGGCCGGCGTTGAGCACTGCGAGCGAGACATACGTTTGCGTCGAGGCCTTCTCGTAGCGCGCCATCGACTGGTCGTACCGGGCGGTCTCGCGCTTTTCTGCGCCGAAATACTTTACCGTCTCGTAGTTGAGCAGCGAGTCGACGGCCTTGGTGTTGGCGTCGGTGTCGGAGTCGTTCATCCGCTTGCGGATGGCGATGCGCCACTCGGTGGCCTTGTAGGTGTAGCCGAGATAGGCCGCCACCATCACCAGCACGACCGCCGAGTAGGAGAGGCTGAACTCGTAGGCCAGCGTGCCGAGCACCAGCAGGAACTCGACGATGGTCGGCACCAGCGTCAGCACCATCAGGCGCGACAATTCCTCGATGCCGTTGCGGCCACGCTCCAGCACCCGGGTCAGGCCGCCGGTCTTGCGCTCGAGGTGGAAGCGCAGGGACAATTGGTGCATGTGCCGGAAGGTCTGGAGCGCCAGGCGCCGCACCGCATGCATCGCCACCTTGGCGAACAGCCCGTCGCGGACCTGGGTCAGCAGCGCCATGGCGATCCGGGTGGCGCCGTAGAGCCCGATCATCAGGGCCGGCGCGGCCCAGATCCCGGTCGGGACGGCACTCTCCTTACCCCCCACCACCGCCACCAGGGCGTCGGTCGCCCATTTGAAGGTGAACGGCATCGCCAGGGTGACCACCTTGGCGACGAGCAGCAGGCCGAAGGCGATGAAGACGCGGCGCTGCAGGTCCGGCCGGCCGTGGGGCCAGAGATAGGGCCAGAGGCGGCGGTAGGTGGCGACGAGGCCGGGCCGCTCGGGCTCGGCCGGAGGATTCGGGTCAGTGGACAAGAGGCCGGTTCCGGACGGGATCGCGCCGCATATAGGCCAGGATCGGACAGGGGGACAGCGCGCCCGACGCGGCCCGGACCTGCGCCCGTCCGCCCGGCGGCAAGGCCGTGGAAACCCGCGCGACACGTCAGCGAAACGCGCCTAGAACGGCGGCTTTCCGGCCACGCCGGCTGCGCGTGCCCCTCTCCCTTCGTCAGTCCGGATTGTCGTCCATGCTGCTCCCATCCTCCCGCGATGTTCGGCGCCCCCGCACCGGGCCGGCCCTGCTGCCCGTGCACGCGCCCCCGTCCTGGAGCGAGGGCGCGACGGTCGCGGTGCTCGAACGTTGCCTCGCCCGCTGGCGCCGCTACGAGGCCGCTACGGTCGATCGGGAGGTCTCTCCCCACGACGACATGCTGGTCGACACGCCGGAGGGTCGGGCGCATTACCACGCCGTCGGCCTCTCGGCCCTGCGCCTCATCACCGAGGCGATGCTGCTGGCCGGGCGCACGGAGCCGACGCGCATCCTCGACCTGCCCTGCGGCGGGGGCCGGGTGACGCGCCACCTCGTCACGTTCTTCCCCGAGGCCGAGATCGCCGTCGCCGACCTCGATGCCCGCAAGGTGGCGGACGTGGTGGCGCAGTTCGGCGTGACCGAGATCACGAGCAGCAAGGACTTTTCCGCGCCCCTGCCCGGATCCTACGACCTGATCTTCGTCGGCTCGCTGGTGACGCATTTCGACGCGCCGCTCTTCGCCCGGGCCGTGACCGTGATGATCGACGCCCTGGCGCCCGGCGGCGTGCTGGTCCTGACGTCGGCGGGGCGCAACTGGGCCGCGCTGTCGGGCGCCGAGGATCGGGATGCCGGGCTGGTCCCCCTGCGCTGGTGGCGAGCGGCCCGAGCGGCGTTCGGCGGGCCGAAAATCTCGGACCGGCTGCGGGCCCTCGGGAGCGACTATGCGCGACACGGCTTCGGCTACACCGAGGTGCGCAGCTGGACCAGGCTCTACGGCCAGAGCTACGGCGGCAGCTACGCGGCGCCGTCCTGGCTGATGCGGCTGGTCGAGGAGCGGCCCGACGCCCTGGTGATCGGCCTCAAGGAGCGCGGCTTCGACAACCTCCTCGACGCGACGCTGATCCAGCGCGCCGGCTGACTTTCGTCAGCCGCCTGAGGTCGATCAGCCGCGGCTCTCCGGCTCCCGCGTCTGCGGCGCCTCGCCCGGCAGCACGAAGACCTGGCCGGGATAGATCCGGTTCGGATCGCGGATCTGGCCCTGGTTGGCGTCGAAGATCACGGTGTAGCGCAGGCCCTTGCCGTAGGCCCGGCGGCTGATGCTCCACAGGTTGTCGCCGCGGATGACCTTCGCGGTGCTGATTCCAGGCACGAAGACCGCGCCGGGATCGGTGGACCCGGACGCCACCTCTGCCCGCGGCGCCTGCAGGGGGGCCAAGGCAGGGGCAAGGGCCATGGCCGTCGCACCCGCGGGCGGAACCGTCGCGGAGGGCGCCGCCGCAACCGGTGGACCGCCCGGCGGGGCACCGCGCCGCAGGGGCTGACGCGCCGGCGCCTCGGCGGCGCCGGTGACGGCCGGCCCGAGATTGGGCGGCATCGCGAAAGCGGTCTCGGCACGGGTCTTGACCGCACCGGTGGCGGGATCGACCTGATCGATCCGCACCCGGTAGTCGCCGGGCCCGACCCCGCGCCCAATCGTGAAGGCGACGCGGCCGTCCGGTCCGGCCCGGCCCGGCGCCACCAGCGTGTCGTTGAGGTAGAGGCGGAGATCCGCCTTCGGGGCGCCCTGCGCCGTGACGTAGAGCCGTCCGCCCGGCTCGGCATCGACGCCGACGACCTTGACCGGCTGAGGGCCGGCCGGACGTCTGATCTCGGTCGTCGTCTCCGCCCTGGCCTCGACTTTGGCCGGCTCCGGCAGCGACAGCACCGCGGTCGGCTGGCCGGGGGCCGTGACGGCGACGAGGGGCTTGGTGCGGCGGTCCTGCGCCACCACCACGACGGCGCTGGCCCGGCCGGAGGCCGTGGCGCCGTCCGGCGCGGTGCTGCGCAGGGTGATCTCGTGGCTGCCCGGCGGCAGGATCGGCGGCACCAGGGCGAAGTTGCCGGCCTCGTCGGCCTTGGTGCGGGCGAAGGGCTGGCCGTCACGCAGCACCTCGACCTCGGCGCCGGGCCGGCTGCGCCCGGCGAGAACGCTCGCCCCGTCGGGCTCGACCCGGATGATGTCGAAGGACGGTGCGTCTTTTGCGGCAATCGCCTCGGGCCCGGGCGGCAGGGCCGCGGGAGGCACCGGGGCGGCGGGGGCCGGCGCCGGCGGCGAGAGCGCGGCCTGGGGCGAGGTCGTCGGGACCGGCTCCGTCTCCGGCGAGACGAGCGAGAACAGCCGCGTGCCGCTCGCTGCGACGCCGATGAGCACGAACCCGGCGACGAGGCCGACGGCCGCGAGGCCGATGCCCCTCCGCAACTCGGTCGTCCGCAACACGGTCGTCATGGCGCAACACTCCCGTTCACGGGTCCTCCCGGCCGATGGTCTCAAGGGTTCCCGCGCGACCTTTCGCCTCCGGTCGACACGCCCACGCCATCGCCGTCATAGTAACAGGACTGGCGGGGCGAGACCACGCGGCGCGAATCGCGCGGCTCGGCCGGAAACTTGCGTGGTGACGGCCGATTTCGGCTGCGAACGGTGCGGAGACTCGATGCGGACGGTTTGCGTGTATTGCGGCTCGGGGTTCGGTACGGATCCGGTCTTCGAGGCGACGGCGCGGGCGCTGGGGCGGCACCTGGCGGAGGCCGGCATCGCCCTGGTCTATGGCGGCGGCAATGTCGGGCTGATGGGCACGGTGGCGCGGGCGGTGCTCGACCATGGCGGCCTCGTCACCGGCATCATCCCGGACTTCCTGAAGTCGCGCGAGCGCATGCTCGACGACGTGCAGGAGACGATCGTGGTCTCCGACATGCACACCCGCAAGAAGCTGATGTTCGACCGCTCCGACGCCTTCGTGGCCCTGCCGGGCGGCATCGGCACCCTGGAGGAACTGGTCGAGCAGATGACCTGGTCGCAACTCGGCCAGCACGCCAAGCCGATCCTGCTGCTCTCGGTGGCCGATTTCTGGGCGCCGTTCCTCGCCCTCCTCGACCACATGCGCCGCACCGGCTTCATCCGCGAGGGCCTGGACCTCAGCTACCTCGTGGCCGAGGAACCGGACCAAGTGGTGCCGATGCTGCGCGAGGCGATCCGTCGGGCGCCGCCGCGGCCGGAGGCCGAGGCGCTGATCGAGGAGAAGTTCTGAGCCTGCGGCGGCTCGTCGAGGGGCCTGCCGCCTTCGGTTTCCGCGGCTGACGGCGGCAGGTTTCACGATTCAGGATGAGGGCGCTGGCAGGATCAAACGTGCAGTTCATGAGGAGCCCATCTTGACCACGACTCCGGACGCGAAGCCCCCGAACGACGGGCTGCCCTACCGCCTGATCACCGGCAAGGACGACGCCCATTTCTGCCGCCGGATCTCGGAGGCGCTGGCGCTGGGCTACAAGCTCTACGGCTCGCCGTCCTGCACCTTCAACGGCACGGACGTGATCGTGGCGCAAGCGATTGTCTGGCCGGCAGCCGTCAAGAAGTGAGGTCGGCCGGAACACTCTGTCAGCTTGGCGGGTCGTCACCCGATTGCGCAGTATCTGACGGTCCCGCCACGAAGTGGGCCGTGGCCAGCAGAAGGCGTTCGGCAAAGTCGACGGCCTTGCCGGCGTCCTCAGCGGTCAGGCGAGGCCCGTCGTAATCCGCGCTTGCCCGATCGCTGAAGAGATGCCGCAACCCGCGGCCGAACTCCCGATCGATCAGGCCCGGGGCAATGAAGTGCTCCGAGAACATCTTGAGGACCGCGGCATGCCGGCGCAGCTCCTCAGGCCGAGCACCCGTCCGTTGCGTCACGATCACCCGCACGGCCGTGAAGGCGGCGTAATAGGCGCGGCTGATCGCGCCGTTCGGGCGGCCTGCCGCGAGCAGGATCCTGGCTTCGGTCAGGGCCTCCTCGGCCCTGAGCCAGAGTTCCGTCATCGGGCGCCCTCGATCGGTCGGGCATCGCGCCGCATCGCCCGGACGAGGGCGGGGTTGGGGTGGAGCGCCGGATCGTTCCAGGCGCTCTGCGAGACGGGGTGGGCCTGGATGTCGAGGCCGTCCTCGATCAGCCGGTCGTAGGAGAGGTCGGCGAGGAGGCGCGCCTCATCGATGATCCGCCACGCGCCATCGGCCAGGATCACCGCCACGTCGGCATCGCTGTCGGGCCGGGCATCGCCTCGGGCGCGGCTGCCGAACAGGGAGAGACCGAGGAGGCGCGAGCCGTAATGCCGGCGCGCATCCGCTGCGAACCGCGCCAGGGCGGCGGCGGCCTCCGCCTCCGTCGGCGGCCGCAGCACCTCCTCGATCGTCCTCATGCCGCAATCCTCATGCCGCCCTGCCCTACTGGCCCACCGTCCAGGTCGTCGTTCCGTCCTTGTTGTCCTTCACCGTCACCCCGAGCGCCGTGAGCGCGCCACGGATCCGGTCGGACTCGGCCCAGTCCTTGCGGGCCCGGGCCTCCTTGCGCTCGGCGAGGAGCCGTTCCACCGCCGCGGCGTCGACCCCGGAGGCCGCCACCGCCGCCTTCTCGCGCTCGGACTTCGTCTGGCCGAGCAGGCCGAGTAGCCCAGCGCCGGCCTTCAACGCCGCCGGATCGTCGAGGCGGTGCACCTCGCCCAAAGCCGCCGGGGTGTTGAGGTCGTCGAGGAGCGGCTCGAGCACGCTGTCGGGCGCGGGTCCGGGTGCGACATCGCCGGCGGCGTCGTACCAGCGGTCGAGGGTGCGGCTCGCCTCCTCCAGTCCCCGCAGGGTCCAGTCGATCGGCTGGCGGTAATGGGTGCGCAGCATGGCGAGGCGCACGACCTCGCCGGGCCAGTCCGCCAGCACCTCGCGTAAGGTGACGAAGTTGCCGAGCGACTTCGACATCTTCTCCCCCTCGACCTGCAGGAAGCCGTTGTGGAGCCAGAGATTGGCCATCACCGGCGTGTTGAAGCAGCAGCGCGACTGCGCCACCTCGTTCTCGTGGTGGGGAAACACCAGGTCGATGCCGCCGGCATGGATGTCGAAGGTCTCGCCGAGATGCTTCCAGGCCATGGCCGAGCACTCGATATGCCAGCCCGGCCGCCCCGGGACCGCGATCCCGGCCGGCGAGGGCCAGGACGGCTCACCGGGCTTCGAGGGCTTCCAGAGCACGAAATCGAGGGGCGAGCGCTTGTAGGGCGCGACGTCGACCCGGGCGCCGGCCTCCATCTCGTCGAGGGGGCGGCGCGACAGCGCGCCGTAATCGGGCATCGAGGGCACGTCGAACAGCACGTGGTCCTCGGCGACGTAGGCGTGGCCGGCCCGCACCAGTCGGTCGATCAGCGCCGTCATCTCGACGATGTGGTCGGTCGCCCGCGGCTCGATCATCGCCGGGGGTTTTCCCGGCACGTTCACGGTCTCGGGCATCAGGATGCCGAGGCGGCGGATGTCGTCGTGGAACTGCGCCAGCGTGCCGTCGGTGAGTTCGCGGATGGTGATGCCGCGCTCCGCCGCCCGCGCGTTGATCTTATCGTCCACGTCGGTGACGTTGCGGGCATAGGTGACCGCGTCGGCGCCGTAGACGTGGCGCAGCAGCCGGAACAGCAGGTCGAAGACGATCAGCGGCCGGGCGTTGCCGATATGGGCCGCGTCGTAGACGGTCGGGCCGCAGGCATACATCCGCACCCGGCCCGAATCGATCGGCCGGAGCGGCTCCTTGGCCCGGGAGAGCGTGTTGTAGAGGCGCAACAGCGAGGCCATGAAACACCTGCGGGACGGGGTCGGGCCGGGGTGCCGTCTGGCGCTCCGGCCGAGGTTCTAAGTCGTTGCCGGGTCGAGGATCGGATCCGGCCGTGCCGGTCTCGGAGCGCCGCCGGCGCGGGCGCCCGGGCGGCCGCCTGTTGCACGGGTGAGACGCCCCGGAAGGCCGATCCGGGTTAGCCCAATTCCGCGAGCAATTCGAGACGGCAGACGCCGCGGGGCTCAAGCCCCTGCCGGACCCTGCGTAATCGGCGCGCTCGCACGATGCGTAGAGAGATTGTTTACCACCCACGCCCAGTGTCGGGCCGGAGCCGGATGCCGACGGCTTCGATCAGAAGGTTTGCCCCATGCGTCGCTCCCTCGCCGCCCTCAGCGCCCTCGGTGCCCTGGTCTCCGTCGCCCTGCCGGCGCTGGCCGCATCGCAGGCGACGGGCGTGGAGAAGACCTTCCTGATCCCCTCCAGCGACGGCTACGGCGTCGCCGAGTGCCTCACCACCGGCGGCGAGTGCGGCCAGGTGGTGGCGGATGCCTGGTGCGAGTCGCAAGGGTATGCCAAGTCGGCCTCGTACGGCATCGCCGCCCAGGACGAGTATACCGGCGCGATCGAGACGGCCCCGGCCGTGAAGACCTCCGACCGCCCGATCCGGATCACCTGCCGGGATTGAGTTTCGGGGAGTCGGGACTGGCGTGGAGCGGATGCTCTTCCAGCGACGATTCCTCGCTTGTGACGACGAGCCTGACACCCTCCGGATCATTCCGGGACCGCGTAGCGGAGCCCGGAGTGCCGAAGGCACGCCCAGAACCGCGGATGGTTCGGAAAAAAGCGGGCAGCGTGCCGTCTTGTTCTTGTCCACTTGAGTGTCTGGATTCCGGGCTCCGCTACGCGGCCCCGGATGACGCGGTGGATGGTGAAACCACCGAGCAGGTGCTCTGTCGGGTTGTCACGCCCGACACACGCGCTTCATCTCTTGTCGCCATCTCTTGTCGCCCTGACACGCTGGCGTGCCGCCCGAATCCCGCTATCTCGGATCGTAGGAACTGACGGCCAGAGCAGCAGGCGGGAGATTGCGGCATGATCCGAAGCATCGTCATCATCGCCGCGGCCCTGATGCCGAGCCTGTCTCTCGCTGCCCCACGGAGCCGCGAGCCGGTCGGCCCGGCCATCCCCGGCCTGCCCGGCTACGATTGCCGGCTCTGGTCCCCGTTCGATCACGACGTCGTCGGTCCCGCTCCGCGCCCGGGCGCCCGGCCGGTGCGGGCGGCGAGCGGCTGGGGCCGCACCGCCTATGGCTACGGCACCGGCGGCGCCTCGGCCTCCGGTGCCGTCGCATTTCCCATCAACAGCGCGGCCGAGTGCGACATCGGCGAGCTGACCCTCGGCCGCGCCGGGCTCGACATCCTGCCGCGCTGAAGGCTCGGATGCCGGGCTGAAAATCCGGCTCAGGTGCCCGGCTGGCCGTGCACCGCCTTGTAGAAGAAGTCCTTCCACTCCTTCGGCCGGTTCTTCAGCACGCCGGCCTTGGCCAGGTGGTCGGCCTGCAGCATCGTGCCGTAGGGTGTAGTCGAGAACACGACGCCGGGCTGCTTCATCATCGCGACGAGCTCGTCGGGCTCGAACTTCTCCTTGGTGGCCCCGAGATAGAGCTCGGCTGCCCGTTTCGGGTCGTCGCGGATCAGCGCGTTGGCCTCGTCGATGGCGGCGAGCACCGCGGCGGTGGTCTTCGGGTTCTGCTCCATGAACTTGCCGCGGCCGAACACGATGGCGTTGCTCAACGGCCCTCCGACGACGTCGTAGGAATTGACCACGACGTGGATCTTGGGATCCTTCAGCTCGATCTGCTGGTAGGGCGGCAGCGAGAAGTGGCTGTTGACCTCGCTGGTGCCGCCCAAGAGTGCCCCGACCGCGTCGGGATGGCCGAGCTGCACGGTGATCGCGTCGAGCTTGTTGCGGCCGGCCTCGCCGAACTGGCGCTCGGCGGCGATCTGCAGCATCACGGCCTGGGCCGAGACCTTCACGGTCGGCACCGCGATCCGGTCCTTGGCCGAGAAGTCGGCGAGCGTCTTCACCGCCGGGTTGCGGGTGACGAGCATCATCGGCGCGCCGGCCGAGGCCGCCAGCCCCTTCACCTCGCCCCGGGTCCGGTCCCAGGCGAGCAGCAGGTTGGTGGCGCCGCTGGTGACGAAATCGACGTTGCCGGAGATCAGCGCGTCGACCGAGGCGCCGCCGCTGGTCAGCGTGACCCAGCTCACCTTCACGTCGCCGAGGCCGGCGCTCGCGACGTGCTTCTCGACCAGGCGCTGCTGCTCGGCCAGCACCATCGGCATGTAGATCAGGCCGGGCTGGCGGGTGAAGCGGACCTCGCTGGTCTCGGCTGACGCGGGGGCGGCGGCGAGACCGAGCGCGACGGCCAGCGCGCCGACGGCGCGCCTGAGGAACGGCATGGGCGGATACTCCCTGGTTCTCGGCTCCTGTCCGGATGCTCGGGAACGAGCGCCCGCCGGGACCGTGTCAGGGAGCCAGGGTCCGGAAATGACCCGGACACGTCAAGCCGCGACGAAGGAAGGGGGGATTCAGGCCGAGACGGCGGAACCGGATTCGGTCCGGGCCTGCGCGGCGCGGGTGCGGTTCGCCACCATGCGGTCGTGCAGGCGGATGATCGTGCGCGAGCCGGTGCTGGTGAAGGCGAAGGGCAGGATTCCGTGCACCAGGCAGGCGAGGCCGCCGGCAATCATGCTGAGGCCGAAGCTGGTGGCGACGCCCATATGCTCGACATAGGTTTCGCCGACCGACGCCGGGTGCTCGGAGAAGGAGAGCTTCGACATGGCAATCCTCAGGGGTCTCGAATCGGGATTTCGAAGGCACCCTGAGGATCGCACGGGTCTCACGCAGGCGGATTGCGAAGTTGCCCCTTCCTTCCTAGGATCGTGCAAGCCCATTGCGCGATATCGCGAGAGACTGGGAAAATTTCGCGTGGACGAGTTCGACCGGAAAATCCTGTTGTGCCTGCAGGAGAACGCGGCTGATTCGCTCGAGGCGATCGCCGCCCGGGTCGGCCTGTCGGCCTCGCCGTGCTGGCGGCGGATCCAGAAGCTGGAGGCGCAAGGGGTGATCCAGCGCCGGGTGGCCTTGCTCGATCCCGACCGGATGCGGGTCGGCGTCACGGTGTTCGTCTCGGTGCGCACCAACCGCCACACCGCCGACTGGGCCGAGCGCTTCTGCGCCGCCGTGGTCACGATCCCCGAAGTGGTCGAGTTCTACCGCATGAGCGGCGAGACCGATTACCTGCTGCGCATCGTCGTGCCCGACATCGCCGCCTATGACCGGGTCTACAAGCGGCTGATCCAGTCGGTCGACCTCTACGACGTCAGTTCGGCCTTCGCGATGGAGCGGATCAAGTACACGACGGCATTGCCGGTGACTTACGCCGAGTGAGCGAAGGCCGAGCCTTCACTGCGCGGGCCTGACATGCGCCCGGCGCCGGTTGCTTTCCGGGCCGATCGGGTTAGCTGCGCCGAAAGGCGTCGCCACGCCAGCCAATCCCGCCGAGAAGAGCCACCATGACGACCTCCCGGACGACGCGCCGTCCCCTCGTGATCGCCGCCGTGATGGCCGCGATGGCGATGGTGGCGATCGAGGCGACGATCATCTCGACGGCGATGCCGGGCATCGTCGGCGAGCTCGGCGGGCTGTCGCTCTACGCCTGGGTCTTCTCCGGCTTCCTCCTCACCCAGACTGCCGCCACGATCGTGTTCGGCAAGCTCGCCGACATCCATGGGCGCAAGCCCGTGCTGCTCACCGGCATCGCGGTGTTCCTGACGGCCTCGGTTCTGTGCGGCTTTGCCTGGTCGATGCCGGCGATGATCGCCTTCCGGCTGATCCAGGGCATCGGCGCGGGCGCCATCCAGCCCGTCGCCCTCACCATCGTCGGCGACCTCTACACGGCGCAGGAGCGCGGACGGATCCAGGGCTTCCTCGCCAGCGTCTGGGCGGTCTCGGCCGTGGTCGGGCCGGTGGCGGGCGGCTTCATCATCGCGCATGCCTCGTGGTCGTGGATCTTCTGGATCAACCTGCCGGTCGGCCTCGTCGCGAGCGCGCTGTTCATCGCCTTCCTGCACGAGGGCGAGCGGCGCGAGCGCCGGCCGGTCGACGCGGCGGGCGCCGCCCTGTTCACCCTCACGGTCGCTTCCCTGATGGTGGCGCTGACCGAGGCCGGCGAGGGGCGCTGGCCGGTCGTCGGCATCGCCGCCGGGCTCGGCCTCGTCGCGGCCGTGCTGCTGGCCGTCCAGGAGCGCCGGGCGCCGGAGCCGGTGATCGACGCCTCGCTGTGGCGCCGGCGGCCGATCGCCGCCGCCAACGCCACCTCGCTGCTCGCCGGCATGGCGCTCATCGGGCTCACCACCTTCCTGCCGATGTACGTGCAGGGCGTGCTCGGGCAGACGCCGATCGTCGCCGGCATGGCGCTCACCGTCATGGTGCTCGGCTGGCCGATGGGCGCGACGCTGGCGGCGCGCAACCTGCACCGCTTCGGCCTGCGCCGCATCCTGGTCACCGGCGGCCTGCTGCTGCCGCTCGGGGCGCTCGCCTTCGTGACGCTCCAGCCCGGCAGCCACCCGGCCCAGGCCGGGGCCGGCTCGCTGATCATGGGCTTCGGCATGGGGCTCCTCAGCAACGCCGCCCTGATGCTGATCCAGGAGATCGTGCCCTGGACCCAGCGCGGCAGCGCCACAGCCTCGAACATCTTCTCGCGCAACCTCGGCAGCACGCTCGGCGCCACGGTGTTCGGCGCGGTGCTCAACCATGGGCTCGCAGCGGCGGGCAGCACCGTCACGGCGGACAGCCTGCAGCAGGCACTGGCGGCGGGCGGCCTGCCGGGCGAGGCCGAGACCGTGCGCCTGGTGCTGCAGCACGCCCTGCACCAGACCTTCTGGGCGGTGCTGCTGATCTCCGCGGCGGCCTTCGCGACGGCGCTCCTGGTGCCGCACGTGACCCTCGGGCGCGCCCGCGAGGTGCCGGCGGAGTGATCCTCCCTCTAAGCGGACGAAGCGTTGGCAGGCCAACACTTCGTCCGCTTAGGCTTTTGTTTTGTCGCAGATTCTCGTCGCAAAACCGGCAACCACTTTTGCGAAATCTGCTTAGGAGGCGCGGGCCCGCGGATGCGCGGAGTCGAACGCGTCGAGCAGGCGGGCGGCATCGACCTTGGTGTAGACCTGCGTCGTCGCCAGGGAGGCGTGGCCCAAGAGTTCCTGGATCGCCCGCAGGTCGCCCTGGCGGCCGAGCAGGTGGCTGGCGAAGGAGTGGCGCAGGGCATGCGGCGTCGCGGTGTCGGGCAGGCCCAGCGCCCCCCGCATCGAGGCGACGGCGAGCTGCACGATGCGCGGCGAGAGCGGACCGCCCTTGGCGCCGACGAAGAGCGGCCCGTCCGCCGGCAGCCCGTAGGGGCAGAGCTTCAGATATTCGGCCACGGCGACCTGGACCGGGCCGATCACCGGCACGCTGCGGGTCTTCTGGCCCTTGCCGACCACCGTCACGGCATCGATCCCGTCGACGGGCGCGTCGCGCCGCTTGAGGCCGAGCGCCTCCGAGATGCGCAGGCCCGAGCCGTAGAGCAGCGCCAGCACGGCAGCGTCGCGGGCCAGCACCCAGGGCGGGCGCTCCTCGCCGGCCCGGATGTCGGGGCTCGCCATCGCGATCGCGGCGGCGATCGGGAGCGGACGAGGC